>DATDBV010000366.1:0-4731 GCA_036524715.1 Nakamurella sp.
CTGTCGAACCAGTGGACGGTGCGGGACTTCTACCCGATCGACTACATCCCCGCCGGCGTGCGCCTGACGGCCTACGAGGGGAATGCGTCGGACCTGCCGCGCGAGACCATGCAGCAGGTGCTCGATCGCGTCGCCGACGGCTCCCTGTCGATCTCCATCCACCACGTGTACGACGGTCTGGAGCAGGTGCGCCAGGCGCATGCGGACATGGAGAGCAACACGGCGACCGGGAAGCTGGTAGTCCGGGTGCGCCACTGATTCAGCCTGGCGAAACGCGGCGTTCATCGACGGTACGGGCGTCCACCAGGCACCGGTGCGAACCGGCCTTGTGCCGACGGCCACTGTCAGGGTTCATCGGGTCCGGGTAGGGCCAGGACGTCGCCAGCAGGACGGAAAGGCGTTGTCGCTCAGGAGCTGTGCCGGCGCAGGCCGTCGAGCGTGATGCTGACCGCGGCGTTCACGATGCCCTGCCGGGTTTCGACGCGGCTGCCCGGCCGGTACCACTCGTGGATCGAGTTGATCATCCCGAACAGCAACCGGCTGACCAGCCGGGGGTCGATGTCGCCGCGGATCTGCCCGGCCGCGGCGGCCGCGGCGACCAGGTCGGCCAGCCGGGCATCGACCGTCCGACGCCGCGCCAGCGCGTCGCGTTCGACCTCGGTGTTGCCCCGGATCCGCAGCAACAGGGTGACGTAGGGCAGTTCGTCGATCAGCGTTTCAGCGGTCAGCCGGATCGCCTGCTCCAGCCGCTGCACCGGCTGACCGACCGTGCTCATCGTCTCGTCCAGCGCCGCGGTCAGGGCGTCCAGTGCCCGGTCCACCGCCATCCGCAGCAGCGCCTCCTTGCTGGTGAAGTGGTGGTAGAAGGCGGATTTCGTCAGCCCGGAGGCCGCGGCCAGATCGGCCATGCTGGCCGCCTCATACCCCCGTTCGTTGAACACCGCGACGATCAGGCCGAGCAACTCCTCGCGGCTGTACCGGGCGGGCCGCCCCCGGGTGTTCCGACGCCCGTCATCGCCGCCGGGCAACCTGTCCTCGCTCGCGGAAGACGCTGGCATGCAAGGAGCATGCCGTAGCGGCCGATCCGTCGTCCGACCGGCCGGACGCCGCCTGCGGGGCCTTCACGCCGTCGGGTAGCCGACCACGGTCGGCTGCCGAGTGCGATCGTCCGTGAGTCAGCACGGATCAGGCCGTGGGCGGTGGCCAGGTCTTGGCCACCGAGGTGAGCACGTCGTAGGTGGCCACGGTCTGGCCTTCCTGGTTGGTGATGACGGCGTCCCAGGTCACGTCGCCCCAGTCGGCGTCGACCCGGGGCGAGATCGCCTTGGCGGTGAGCGCGACGGTGAGCGCGTCACCGGGATAGACCGGGGTGCTGAATGTCAGGTTCTGCAGGCCGACGTTGGCCAGCACCGGCCCCGGTTCGGGGTCCACGAACAGGCCGGCGGCCATCGACACCACGAAGTAGCCATGGGCGACCCGCCCGGTGAAGAACGGGTTCGCCCGGGCCGCCTCGTCGTCCATGTGCGCGTAGAAGGTGTCGCCGGTCAGGTCCGCGAACGCGTCGATGTCGTCCAGGGTGATCACCCGCGGCCCGGCGACGACGGCGTCACCGATCCGCAGGTCGGCCAGACTCCTGCGGAACGGGTGAACCTTGTCGGTGGTCCGCGGGGCGCCGGTCACCCAGTTGCCGGTGACCGCCGAGACCGCCCGCGGGGAACCCTGGATCGCGGTGCGCTGCAGGTAGTGCTTCATGCCGCGGATGCCGCCTAGCTCCTCCCCGTCGCCGGCCCGGCCGGGCCCGCCGTGCACCAGGGTGGGCAGCGGGGAGCCGTGCCCGGTCGATTCGGGGGCGGACTCGGCGTCCAGCACCAGCACCCGGCCGTGCCAGGGCGCCACGCCGAGCACGAGCTCCCGGACCACCGCGGGGTCGGCGGAGACCAGGGATCCGACAAGGCTGCCCCTGCCGAGCGCGGCCAGCTCGACCGCGTGCGCGGTGTCCCGGTATCCGATGATTGTGCTGACCGGGCCGAATACCTCGATGTCGTGCGGTTCGCCGCGGGTGGGGTCGGCCGCGTGCAGCAGGATCGGCGGCAGGAACGCGCCGCGGTCCGGGTCGGCGTCGATCAGATCGAATCGGTCGGGGTCGCCGACCACGATGCGGGCGGCCTTGGTCAGGGCCGCCAGGTTCCTGCGGACCTCCTCCCGTTGGCCCAGGCCGACCAGCGCGCCCATGGTGACGTCCTGGGCGGCCGGGTTGCCCACCCGCACCTTGTCCGCGATGCGGGCCCTGACCGCGTCGATCACCGCGTCGACCAACGGTTCCGGCACCAGGGCGCGGCGGATTGCGGTGCACTTCTGCCCCGCCTTGGCGGACATCTCGGTGACCAGTTGCCGCACGTACAGGTCGAACTCGACGCTGCCCGCCGACACGTCGACGCCGAGCACGGAGAAGTTCAGCGAGTCGGCCTCGGCGCCGAACCGGACCCCGCCGGTGAGCACCTGCGGATGCGTGCGCAGGGCGGTGGCGGTGGCCGCGGATCCGGTGAAGGCGACCGTGTCCTGTTCGTCGAGCGGGTCCAGCAGGCCGCGGGAGCCGCCGGCCACCAGTTGCAGGCTGCCCTCGGGCAGCAGCCCGGACGCGATGATCTCGGCGACCACGGCCTGGGTGAGATAGGCGGTCTGGGAGGCCGGCTTGACCACCGTTGGTACCCCGGCCAGGAACGCCGGGCCGAGCTTTTCCAGCATGCCCCAGACCGGGAAGTTGAACGCGTTGATCTGCAGGGCGATGCCGCGACGCGGTGTGTAGAGGTGCTGGCCGACGAAATGACCTCCCCGCCCGAGCTTTTCGGCCGGGCCGTCCAGGAGCACGGTGGTGTTGGGCAGTTCCCGGCGGCCCTTGCTGGCGTAGGTGAACAGCACCCCGATGCCGCCGTCGACGTCGACCACGGAATCGCGCCGGGTCGCGCCGGTCCAGGTGGACAGGTGGTAGAAGTCGTCCCGCCGGCCGTTCAGGTGCAGGGCGAGTTGCTTGAGTGCCAGCGCCCTTTCGTGGAAGGTCAGCTCCCGCAGGGCGGGTCCGCCGACCGACCGGGCGTGGGCGATCACCGGAGCCAGATCGATGGGGGCGGTGCCGATCTCGGCGACCGGCTCGGCGGTTGCGGCATCCAGCAGAGCCAACCGATCACCGGCCGGGTCCTGCCAGCGTCCGGCGACGTAACTGGTGATGGCCAGGGTCACGATCGAACTCCCTCGTTGTCACGCGATCTGCGCGGGCTCACCGGTCGAAGTCCAGGACGACGCGGTCGGTCACCGGATGGGACTGGCAGGTCAGCACGTATCCGCGGCCCACCTCGTCGGGTTCCAGGGCGTAATTGGCGTCCATCTGGACCCGTCCCTCGACGATGCGGGCCCGGCAGGTCCCGCACACCCCGTTCTTGCACGCGAACGGGGCGTCGGGACGCACCCGAAGGGTCGCCTCCAGGATCGAGTCGCCGTCGGGTGGCACGGTCAGCTCGATCGAGCGGCCGTCCAGGATGGCCGTGACCCTCGCCCCGGTGGCCGGGACGTCGGCGTCGACCACCCGGCGGCGGGGCGGGGCGCCGACGTGGAACAGTTCGCGGTGGACGTGCTCGGCGGGAACGCCCCGGTCCAGCAGGATGGCGCGGACCGTGTCGGCCAGGGCCAGGGGCCCGCACAGGTACCAGTCGTCGACGTCGTCGACGGGCAGGATGGTGTCCAGGATGCGGTCGAACCGGTCCCCGTCGAGCCGACCGGACAGCATGTCCACCTCGGTCAGCTCATGGCCGAGGACATGGATCAGCTGGAACCGGGCCGGGAACCGGTTCTTCAGGTCCTCCAGTTCCTCCAGGAACATGATCGTCGAGATGCGCCGGTTGGCGTAGACCAGCGCGGCGGTGCTGGCCGGTTCCACCTCCAGCGCGGTGGCCAGGATGGACAACACCGGGGTGATGCCGGATCCGGCGGCGACGGCGACGTACCGCCGGGCCCGGGTGGGGTCGAGCCGGGGGGAGAACGTGCCGGTCGGGGTCATCACTTCCAGGGTGTCGCCGGGCTGCAGCCGCTCCGCGACGAAGGCCGAGAACACCCCGTCCGGAATGCGTTTCACGCCGATCCGGAGCGGGCCCCGGGTGGCCGGCGCGCAGATCGAGTAGTTGCGCCGCACGTCGTCGCCCAGCGCGGCGGCCCGGACCGACACATGCTGGCCGGGGTCGAACCGGAACTCGTCGCGCAGCCGGTCCGGCACGTCGAAGGTGACGGCCACCGCATCCTCGGTGAGCCGCTGGACGGCCGCGACCCGCAACCGGTGGAACACGGCATGCCGGCGCGCCGGCACAGTCGTCGAGGTCGCGGTCATCAGATCGCCTTGAAGGAATCGAAGGGCTCCAGGCAGTCCCGGCAGGTCCAGTGCGACTGGCAGGGGGTGGACCCGAATCGGCTGACCTCCCGGGTGCGGCCGGAGCCGCAGCGCGGGCAGCGCACCGACAGGGTCAGGCCGACCGTCCCGGCGGGGCGGCAGGCCCCGGGCGGGGCGATGCCGTACTCGCGCAGCTTGCGCCGGCCGTCCTCGCTGATCCAGTCGGTGGTCCAGGCCGGCGAGAGCACGATCCGGACCCGCACCGACGGCGCGCCGGCGGCCCGCAGCGCCGACTCGACGTCGCCGGCGATGACCTCGGTGGCCGGGCAGCCGGTGTAGGTCGGGGTCAGCTCGAC
>DATDBV010000367.1:0-2968 GCA_036524715.1 Nakamurella sp.
CTTGGGACATGTTGTCCCGCAACGAAAGGACCCGAATCGATGTCGATTCGTAAGAAGGCGCTGGGCCTGACCGCGGTCGCCGTGGCCGCTGCCCTGGCGCTCACTGCCTGTAGCGCGACCGGCGGCAAGCAGAAGGAGACGAGCGCGGCGGTCGGTGGTGGTGGGGCGGTGGCCGACACCGAGCGGTACACGATCGCGATGGTGACCCATGAGGCGCCCGGCGACTCGTTCTGGGACAAGGTGCGCAAGGGCGCCGAGACGGCCGCGGCGAAGGACAACATCGAGTTGAAGTACTCGGCCGATCCGACCGCGGCGGGGGAGTCGACGCTGATCCAGAACGCGGTGGACAGCAAGGTCGACGGGCTGGCGGTGACCCTTTTGCAGCCGGACGCGATGAAGGGTGCGGTGGGTGCGGCGGTCGACGCCGGCATCCCGGTGGTCGCGTTCAACACCGGGATCAGCCAGTACCGGGAGCTGGGCGCGATGATGTATTTCGGTTCCGACGAGGATGTCGCGGGCCGGGCCGTCGGTGCCCGGATCGCCGAGGCCGGCGCGCAGCATCCGTTGTGCGTGATCCAGGAGCAGGGGTCGGTGGCGTTGGAGGCCCGCTGCGCGGGGGTGCTGGCCGAGGCGCCGGGCACCGAGAACATTCAGGTGGACGGCAAGGACATCCCGTCGGTGACCTCGACGATCGCGGCCAAGCTGCAGCAGGATCCCTCGATCGACTATGTGGTGACGCTCGGCGCGCCGATCGCGTTGGCGGCGCTGCAGTCGGTGGAGCAGTCGGGCAGCGGCGCCACGGTGGTCACGTTCGACCTGAACGCCGACGTGGCGAACCGGATCAAGGACGGGTCGATTCCGTTCGCCGTGGACCAGCAGCCGTTCCTGCAGGGGTACCTGGCGGTGGACTCGCTGTGGTTGTACCTGACGAACCGCAACGACATCGGCGGTGGCCTGCCGGTGCTCACCGGGCCGTCGTTCGTCGATCAGTCCAACATCGATGCCATCGCCGAATTCGCGGCGAACAACACCCGTTGATGTCCGCCGTCGCACACCTGGGAGCTCGTGATGAGTGAAGCTGTCAAGACGCCGGGCAAACCGGCCCAATCCCCGCCGCCGGCCCGGCCGGCCGGTCCGTCGTTGTCGGTGCGGTTGATGTCCCGGCCGGAGATCGGCGCGTTGGTCGCGGCCGTGGCCATCTACCTGTTCTTCTTCGCGGTGGCCCCGTCGTTCCGGTCGGCCGAGGCGTTCTCCACGATCCTGTACGCCAGTTCGTTGATCGGGATCGTGGCGGTCGGCGTCGGCATGCTGATGATCGGCGGTGAGTTCGACCTGTCGGCCGGTGTGCAGGTCGTCACCTACGCGTTGACCGCGGCGATGCTCAGTTACAACTTCAACCTGAACGTGTGGGTCGGCACGATCATCGCGATGATCTTCTCGTTGTTCATCGGGTGGCTCAACGGTTATCTGGTGGTGAAGACCGGGATCCCGAGCTTTTTGATCACGCTGGGCACGTTCTTCGTGTTGCAGGGCGCGAACCTGGGCATCACCAAGCTGGTGACCGGCGCGGTGGCCACCCCGAGCATCGACGACATGCAGGGCTTCGCCAGCCTCAAGGCGATCTTCGCGTCCACCTTCGAGGTCTTCGGGGTGAGCGTGCAGATCACCGTGCTGTGGTGGCTGCTGTTCGTGGCGGTCTCGGCGTGGACGCTGGGCCGGACCCGGATCGGCAACTGGATCTTCGCGGTCGGCGGCAACGCCGCGAGCGCCCGGGCGGTCGGGGTGCCGGTGAACAAGGTCAAGATCGGCCTGTTCATGGGGGTGGGCTTTTTGGCCTGGTTCTCCGGGATGCACCAGCTGTTCCAGTTCAACACCATCCAGGCCGGCGGCGGCGTCGGCCAGGAGTTCCTGTTCATCATCGCGGCCGTGGTCGGCGGCACCCTGCTCACCGGCGGCTTCGGCTCCGCGGTCGGCACCGCGCTGGGCGCGTTCATCTTCGGCATGACCCAGCAGGGCATCGTGTACGCGGGTTGGGATCCCAACTGGTTCAAGGCGTTCCTGGGTGTCATGCTGCTGCTGGCGGTCGCGGTGAACCTGTTCGTCAAGAAGCTCGCGACCACCCGGAAGGCATGAGGTTACCGACATGACCGACACTTTGCAGGAGCATGCGGATCCCACGCTGCACAGGGGTGAGCCGCTGATCCAGATGACCGGGGTGGGCAAGACCTACGGCGCGATCCGCGCGCTCAAGGGCGTCGATCTGCAGGTCAACGCGGGCGAGGTGACCTGCGTGCTGGGTGACAACGGCGCCGGCAAGTCCACCCTGATCAAGATCATGGCCGGCCTGCACCCGCACTCCGAGGGCACCCTGCGGGTCGACGGGCAGGACGTGAAGTTCGGCTCCCCCCGCGAGGCCCTGGACCACGGCATCGCGACCGTGTACCAGGACCTGGCCGTGGTCGGCCTGATGGAGGTGTGGCGCAACTTCTTCCTCGGCAGCGAACTAAGGGCCGGGAACTGGCCGCTGGCCCCCCTCAAGATCAACCAGATGCGGCAGATCGCGGACGCCGAACTGCGCAAGATGGGCATCACGGTCAAGGACATCAACCAGCCCATCGGCACCCTGTCCGGCGGCCAACGACAATGCGTGGCGATCGCCCGCGCCGTCTACTTCGGCGCCCGGGTACTGATCCTGGACGAGCCGACCGCCGCCCTGGGCGTCAAGCAGTCCGGCGTGGTCCTCAAGTACACCGCGGCCGCCCGCGACGCCGGACTCGGCGTGGTATTCATCACCCACAACCCGCACCACGCCTACCTGGTCGGCAACCACTTCATCATCCTCAAGCTCGGCCAAAGGGTGCTGGACAAACACCGCAACCAGGTCACCCTCGAGGAACTCACCGCCGAAATGGCCGGCGGCCGCGAACTCGCCGAACTGTCCCACGAACTCCAATCCACCCAGCGCTGA
>DATDBV010000368.1:0-5119 GCA_036524715.1 Nakamurella sp.
CGCGCCACCGGCGACGGTGGTGTCCTCGTCCGGGGCATCACCGACATCCAGGTCAAGCTGGCCCGTTGCTGCACCCCGGTGCCCGGCGACGAGATCCTCGGGTTCATCACCAAGGGCGGCGCGGTTTCCGTGCACAGGAACGACTGCACCAACGCGTCGGCCCTGCGCAAGGAGCAGGCACGGCTGGTCGACGTGAGCTGGGACCCGTCCTCGGCGTCGGTGTTCCTGGTGACCATCCAGGTCGAGGCGCTGGACCGGGCCCGGCTGCTCTCGGACATCACCAAGACGCTGGCCGACGTCAAGGTCAACATCCTGTCCGCGAACCTGTCCATGTCCAAGGACGGCATGGCCATCTCCCGGTTCTCTTTCGAGATGGCCGACCCGGCCCATCTGGGGCATCTGCTGCACGCGGTGCGCAATGTCGAGGGTGTCTACGACGTGTACCGGGTGACCAGCGCCTGAGTGCGGCTGTCCGGTCATCGACGGGCGGTCTGGAACGATCATCCGGTGTCGGTCACCGAGTTCGCCCTGCTGCTCGTGGCCGGCATCGCGGGCGGGTTGTTCGGGACGATCGCCGGCCTGGCTTCCCTTGCGACGTACCCGGCGCTGCTCGCGGTGGGACTGTCGCCGGTCAGCGCCAACGTGACCAACACCGTCGCGCTCGTGTTCACCGGCATCGGGTCGGTGCTCAGCTCGCGACCGGAATTGACCGGGCAGGGCCCGCGGATCCGCCGGCTCGCGCCGATGGCGGTGCTCGGCGGGATCGTCGGGGCGGTGCTGTTGCTGTCCACGCCGGCCGAGGGCTTCGAGAAGATCGTGCCCTGGCTCATCGGGTTCGCCTCGCTCACCATCGTCGTCCCGCGCCGCCCGCCCCCGGACGGCCAGGTCACGTCCTCGGCGGATCCCGGCGTGCGGTTCGTGGAGGCCGCGGGCATGGCCCTGATCTGCATCTACGGCGGATACTTCGGTGCCGCGGCAGGAGTGCTCATCCTGGCCATGCTGCTGCGCACCACGCACGACACGCTGCCTCGTGCGAACGCGCTGAAGAATGCCGTGCTTGGCTGCGCGAACGGTGTCGCCGCCATCATCTTCGCCTTCCTGGCCCCGGTGGACTGGCTCGCCGTGCTTCCGATGAGCATCGGCTGCCTCGTCGGAGCCTGGCTGGGGCCGAAGGTGGTCAGGTGGGCGCCGGTGACCCTGCTCCGCTGGCTGATCGGTGGGGCCGGGCTGGCGCTGGCGATCTATCTGGGTCTCCAGGCTTACAGCTGAGCACCGAGTTGAACGCCGAGCCCGCTGCGCACGGCAACGGCCGACTCATGTCCGTATTGTCTATATCGCGGAAACGGTGGCGCGGCCCTTCCGCGTCGACAAAGGGGCCACTGTCGGACCGTCGGCGTAACGTCCGCAGCGGATCGGAACCGACCGAAGGAGGAATCGGATGAGCGGGAAAGTGGTGCACTTCGAGGTGCCGTTCGAGGATGGTGGGCGCGCTCGGGCGTTCTACCGGGACGCGTTCGGCTGGCAACTCAACGAGATGCCGCAGATGGACTACACGATCGTGGCGACCGGGCCGACCGCGGAGACGGGCATGCCGTCCGAACCGGGATTCATCAACGGCGGGATGTACGCGCGGAACGAGCAGTACCCGACATCCCCGGTGCTCGTGCTGGAGGTATCCAGCATCGCGGACACGCTCAAGACGATCGAGGGACTCGGCGGGGCCACGATTGTCGGCCGGGAGCCGGTCGGGGACATGGGCTTCTCCGCCTACTTCCGGGACAGCGAGGGCAATCTGCTCGGGCTGTGGGAGAACGCGCCTGCGGGCTGAGGGCCGGGTCCGGGCCGGCTCAGTCGCGGGGTCCGTCCAGCCCGAGTGACAGCCGGCGGTCCCGGGCCAGCGGGTGCTCCAGCATGCGGTCGACCAGCACGCTCCAGCGGTGTGCCCGGGCGTCCAGGTCATGCCGGTCGCCAGGACTCGCCGATCCGACGGCTATCGGCACGTGCACCGGCACGGTGGCCAGGAGCCCGGCTGACTCGTCCTCGGTGGTGGCCTCCAACTGCTCCGCGAGCAGCCGAACATAGCCGAGCCGGTTGCCGGCCTCCAGGACCTGCGACTCGATCTCGAACGCGGAGCGGTCGGTGGTCGCGGTGACGATGACCGCGCCCCCGACCTGCCGGACGATCTCCAGCGCCTGCTGGTCCGTCGGCACGCTGCTGCCCGGCGCGGGCAGCAGCAAGGGAACCAGCAGGTAGTCGTCGCAATCCTGCACCAGCCTGGCGAACTCGTCCGCGGGCGCGCCGACCTCGGCGGCGCTCGACACCGGACTGGCGGTGACGTACCGGGCGCCCAACCGGGACGCCAGGTCGAGCACCGTGCGATACGAATCGTCGTTCGGCGGGCCGCCGAGCTCCACCCGGCCCACGTCCAACACCGAGACCCGGTTGGCCAGCAGGTGCTCCACCACCGAGACCAGTTCCGCGGAGCCGGCGCCCTTGTGCCACCACACGTCGGCCCCCGCGGAGTGGGTGACCTTCAGGCCGATGGAGTCGAAACCCGCCCGTCGGGCGATGTCGACCAAGGTATGTGGCGCGACACCGGGCGCGGTGGACTCCTGCAGCGCGATCCTGTTCACAGTGTGACAGTCTGCCCGGATCGACGGACCGGCTCCATTGCGATGTCAGGCTTTGCCGGCGGACAGGTCGGCGACCTGGTACGACCAGACCTCGCTGTGTACCGCAACCGCGTGCGGTGCCGGGCCGCCGGAGCGCTCCGCGGCCGAGCGATGCCCGTGCCCGAACGCCGGGGAGTTCAGCCAGGCCTGGAACGACTCCTCGTCCCGCCAGCGAGTCACCACCAACCAGGTGGTCCGCTCGTCGGTGGGTTGCAGCAGCTCGAAACCCTCGAAGCCGTCCTGATTGTCGACCGCGCCGGCGCGGGCGGCGAACCGCTTGGCCAGCTCGTCACCGCTGTCCGCTGGCACGGTGATCGCGTTGATCTTGATGATGGTCACGGGCTCATCCTGCCAAGCGGGCGCGGCGGCCGCAGCGGCGGATCGGATCGGGCCCGGGATCAGTCACGGGCCTCTTCGACCTAGCGGACACCCAGTCCCGGCGAGCAGCACCTCCCGGAGGGTCGGTGCGCCGGTTCCGGTGCCCACGCCGGTGATAGTCACCGCAGCCCCCGTAGTCCCCGGACCGCGGTCCGCGAGCCCGAACCCGACAACGACGGCCGCGGTCGATGGTGGCGTGCGAGCGCTCAAGTCGGACTGAGGCCCGGTTTGATCCGACCTGACAGTCTAACTCGGACTACCGTCTTGCGCATGCTCGACGTAGGGAACGGACGGTGACGTCCGCCAACGCCGCCGGTGCCGACTGGCCGCCGCATCAACCCGGGATCCGGCCGTGGCGAAAGGCATCCCGGGCCGGGACCCGCGAGGACCGGAGCTGCGCGAGATCACGGTGTCGATGCCGCCGCTGATCGGCCATCGGGAGGTGCCGGTGGAGGCGACGCTGGCGGCCGCCCTGGAGCCGGTGATGCGCGCGATCACGGATCTCGACTCGGCGCACGGCGCCGACTTGGCAGCGGTGGGGATGCTGCTCCTGCGTACCGAGTCGGTCGCCTCGTCCAGGATCGAGGCGATCGATGCCGGCATCGACGACTATGCCCGGGCGCTGCACGGAATCCGGGCGAATGCGTCGGCGACGTCGATGGTCGCGGCCACCGGAGCGCTGGAGTCGATGATCGGGTCGATCCGCCCGGGCGGCCGGATCGAGCTGAGTCAGCTGCTGGCGGCGCATCGGGTGCTGATGAGCGGCGACGCGCACGATTCGGGGTATGTGGGCCGGATTCGTGACGTGCAGAACTGGATCGGCGGCAGCGATCACTCGCCGCGCGGCGCCCTGTACGTTCCGCCTCCGCCCGAGAGGGTGCCGGCCTACCTGGACGACCTGGTCGAGTTCGTCAATCGCGACGACCTGCCGGCCCTGGTCCAGGCGGCAGTGGGGCATGCCCAGTTCGAGTCCATCCGTTCACGGACGGCAACGGCCGGATCGGCCGCGCCCTGATCAACGCGATCCTGCGCAGCCACGGAGCCACGACCCGGGTGGTGATCCCGCTGGCGTCCGCGCTGGTGGCGCACCGGGACCGCTACTTCGAGCTGCTGGGCGAGTACCGCCTGGGCGTAGTGCGGCCGATCGTTGAGGCCTTCGCCGTCGGCGCACGGGTGGCGGCTGAGGAATCGTCGGTGACCGCCGATCGGTTGCACCGGATCCCCGATCGGTGGCGCGACCAGCTCGGTGGGGTGCGGGCGGGCAGCGCCGCGCGCGCTCTGCCGGACCTGCTGCCGGCGCACCCGATCCTGTCCTCCGACGAGGCCTGCGACATGGTCGGCGGGGCCCGCAGGAGCGGATTCGCCGCGATCGACCGGTTGCGCTCGGCCGGTGTGCTCCGCCCGCTGACGACTCGCAAGCGGGACCAGATCTGGGCCGCCGGAGACATTCTCGACGAGCTCGACGACCTGGACGTGCGGATCGGGGCGGCCGCCCGGTGACCGAGCCGGGCGACGCCGTCCCGGGCGGGATCACCCGCTGCGCCGGCCGCCGCGGTGCACGGCGCGCCCAGCACCAACCGCCGCCGGGACGCGCCGGTGGCGTTTGGGGTGGCGTCGGCGTTGGCGGCGCCCGGAACAGCTTGGCCATCGGGCTTGCACAGCTTGCGTGACTTGCGCAGAGCGTAGTATCGGCACTATGAACGCTCCCGGCGAGCGCGCGATGCGACTCTTTCCGCGGAAGCAGCACGGCGAGACCGTGGTGCCCGTCAAGAATGACCGATTGAGGCCGCTCAGCATCGACAGCGTCGGGGGGCGCGCGCGCCGAGTTGCCGCCAAGCTTGGCTCCAGACCTGTTCCGACACGGCAAACCCGCAGGGATGCACCGACAAGCGGCCAGGAGACGTCGGGCTTGTCGGCGGCCCTCCGAGCGGTGATCGAGCAACTCCCCCAGATCGAGATCACCGAGTTCATTGACACTGTCACCGGCTCCGACGACGGGCTGGACCCTGCCCTGTGGGGCACTCGGCCGTCGACGGCCGAGACCAGTCGGGCACACCTGGTCAACCTCG
>DATDBV010000369.1:0-2684 GCA_036524715.1 Nakamurella sp.
CCTGGTCGTGAGGTGCGAGGCCGGGCACGATGTGTCGTCGCGGCGGCAGGTGGTTGGGCGGATCGGGCCCGGTGCAGTCCGGCGGATGTCCGGTGCGGCAATCGACGCCTGACGCGCCCTCGCGCGGGCCACGCCTGGCTCGACACCCGCCGAGATCCACTGGGGCAGTCTAAGAAAGCTGCCCTTGTGGATGTCGGCGACCAGGCGAGAGGGCAGCACGCGCGGAACCGGCCGGGGTTCCGACGGGACGCTTCCCACATCCACACCAGCAGTCGAAGAAAGCTGCTCCTGCGGATCTGGCCGACCAAGCCGGCCGGCAGCATGCGCGGACCGGCCCGGGGTCCGACGGGACCGCTCCCCACATCCATCCCAGCAGTCAAAGAAGGCTGCTCCTGCGGATCTGGCCGACCAGGCGGCCGGCAGCACGCGCGAACGGGCCCGGTCCCGACGGGACCGCTCCCCACATCCACACCAGCAGCTCAAGAGAGCTGCCCAGGTGGATCTCGGCGGGCGGCGGCTCCCTGACCCCACCCGGTGCTCCCGACCGGACCACGGCCCGATGTGCTGACGCGCGGATCAACTCGCGGCAGATGTGACTGGGACGGGAGTCAACGACTGAGCCGCGTCGGTGTTGTTGATCCGCGCGGGAAAGGGCGCGCGGGAGGGGGCGGGGACGTCAGGCGTCGGTCGAGCGCAGCGCGTCATCGATCCGGGCGAGCAGCCGGGTCTTCGGCTGCGCGCCGATGATCGTCGCGACCGGCTCGCCGGCCACGAACAGGATCAGCGTGGGCAGCGACATCACCTTGTACCGCGCCCCGACGACCGGGTTCGCGTCGTAGTCGACCGACACGATCGTCAGCCCGCCGGCCCGCTCGGCGGCGATCTTCTCCAGCACCGGCGCGATCATGTGGCACGGCGGGCACCACTGCGCCCAGAAGTCCACCAGCACCGGCCCCGGCCGGGCCAGCACCAGCTGTTCGAACGTCTCGTCCGTCATGGCGCGAACGAGTGCACTGTCGGTGATCACGTATTCTGACCTCCAATTCCGAAGGGAGCCCGGCAGCCGACGACGTCCCTGGCGGCGGCGACGGCCTGCCGGGTGAGCAGGGCGGCGCGGATCGCCTGCAGTCGAGCGATCTGCGCGTCGACCTCGGCCAGTTTGCGGGAGTACATCTCGAGCGAATCGGCGCACGAGTCGGAGGCATCGTTGCCGGCCCGCAGGCACTCGACGAACGGCCGGGTCTCCTCCAGGCTCAGCCCTTCAGCCTGCAGGGACCGGATCTCGACGACGACCCGGACGTCTCGGTCGTCGTACTCGCGGTACCCGTTGGCCGAGCGGTCGGCGTCGAGCAGACCCTGCGACTCGTAGAAGCGTAGCGCCCGGGTGGTCGTCCCGGCCCGTCGCGCGGCCTCACCGATCCTCATACCGAAACGGTAGACATTGACGCGCGGGTCAACGCAAGGCCGTCTTCGCCGAACCCGACCAAATCCTCGGACGGTCGCCGCAATCCCGGTGTTGACACTGGCTCGCGAGCGCGGATGGCCGCCCGGGCCGAGAGGGCGGACGACGATGGCGAGGAGAGCGTGCTGGGGCGTGGTGGTCGGTGCGTGGCCGCGACGGCGGTGATGGCCACGACGGGAGTGGCGGCGGCTCTGGCCGAGCGCTGGTGCGGCTGCTCGGCGGCACGATCGCAGCCGCGCCCGCGCCGGAGGGCGGGGTGGCCATGACGAACCGACTGCCGATTGGGCCGCCGGGCGTGGCGCGCTGACCCGAGGCGGTCCGGCTAACCCGGCTGTGCGGCCCTCGACCGTCGTCGGGGTGTCCATGTCCCCGGCGATCCGGCAGCTGACGCCGATCAATATCAATCGGGCCACCAGGCCGCCAAGTGGGGCAAGCCGTGGCCCGACCCACGCCGATGGGGCACCATGCCCACGTCGGATCGGGTCCGGCACGGCACGATGGGCGTCGTGAACGAGGATCTCGTCGACCTGCTGGGCACCGCCCGGGTGTTCGCGCTGCCGATGGTGCACCGGTTCCGGGGCGTCACCGTGCGGGAGGGCGTCCTGCTGCGCGGGTCGGCCGGCTGGGGCGAGTTCGCCCCGTTCCGCGACTACACCGACCGGCAGTGCGTGCCCTGGCTGCGGGCGGCGATCGAGTCGGCCACCACCCCCTGGCCCGGACCGCGCCGTGCCCGGGTGCCGGTCAACGTCATCGTCCCGGTGATCGACCCGGCCCGGGCGGCCGACCTGGTGGCCGAGTCAGGCTGCCGGACCGCCAAGGTCAAGGTCGCCGACCCGGGGACGGACCCGGCCACCGACCTGGCCCGGGTGACCGCGGTCCGCCGCGCCCTGGGGCCCGACGGGCGGATCCGGGTGGACGCGAACGGCGCCTGGTCGGTGGCGGCGGCGGTCGACGCGATCGCCCGACTGGACGAGGCCGCCGGGGGACTGGAGTACGTGGAACAGCCGTGCGCCACGCTCGCCGAACTGGCCGACCTGCGACCCCGGATCCGGCCGCTGATCGCCGCGGACGAGTCGATCCGCCGGGCCGACGACCCGGCCGCCGTCCGGCTGACCGACGCCGCCGACGTCGCCGTCGTGAAGGTGGCGCCACTGGGTGGGGTGCGGGCCGCGCTGCGGATCGCCCGGGACGCCGGGGTGCCCGCGGTGGTGTCGTCCGCGGT
>DATDBV010000370.1:0-4462 GCA_036524715.1 Nakamurella sp.
CTCGGCCCGGTCGCCGACCTGCGCGAGGGCCGGGAGCTGCGCGACTTCGTCATGCCGACGCACTGCCCCGAGTGCGGCACCGCCCTGGCCCCGGCCAAGGAGAACGACGTCGACATCCGCTGCCCCAACTCCCGCAGTTGCCCCGCCCAGCTGCGGGAACGGGTGTTCCACCTGGCCGGCCGTGGCGCGTTCGACATCGAGGGGATGGGCTACGAGGCGGCCATCGCCCTGCTGGTGGCCGGCGCGATCACCGACGAGGGCGACGTCTTCGACCTGACCGAGGACCGGCTGCTGACCGTGCCGCTGTTCACCACCAAGGCCGGCGCGATGTCGGCCAACGGGCGCAAGCTGCTGCAGAACCTGCAGGCGCGCATGAGTCAGCCACTCTGGCGGGTGCTGGTCGCCCTGTCCATCCGCCACGTCGGGCCGACCGCAGCCCGGGCCCTGGCCCAGCAGTTCGGCTCGATCGAGGCGATCCGGTCCGCGTCCCGGGAGGAGCTGGCCGCGGCCGAGGGCGTCGGGCCGACCATCGCCGATGCCGTCATCGAGTGGTTCGGCGTCGACTGGCACCGCCAGATCGTGGACAAGTGGGCTGCGGCCGGGGTGCGGATGGCGGACGAGGCCACCGACCGGCCGGAGCAGACCCTGGCCGGCCTGTCGGTGGTGGTCACCGGAGGGTTGGAGACCTTCTCCCGGGACGAGGCCAAGGCCGCGCTGCTGGAGCGCGGGGCCAAGGCGGCCGGGTCGGTCTCGGCCAAGACGGCGTTCGTGGTGGTCGGGGAGAGCCCGGGCACCAAGTACGACAAGGCCCTCTCGCTCGGAGTGCCGGTGCTGGACGAGGCCGGCTTCCGGGTGCTGCTCGAAGATGGGCCCGACGCGGCCCGCGCGGTGGCGACCAACGCGCCCGAGCCGCCATGATTCCCGCCGAGCTGGGTTTCGACCCGTCGTCGCCCGAATTCCTGGCCGACCCGTACCCGGTGTACGCGCGGCTGCGCGAGGCCGGCCCGGTGCTGTGGCACGAGGCCCGGCAGGTCTACCTGCTGACCCGGTTCGAGCCGCCGCGCTGCGGGACCGCCGGCTGGGCCGCGGCTACGAGCCCGACCCACGGTGGCCCCGCTGGGTCGACTCGGAACGCTGGTCGCTGCTCAACTTGGAGCCGCCGGATCACACCCGGCTGCGCCGGCTGGTCGCTGCGGTGTTCACCCCGCGGGCGGTCACCGCGCTGCGCCCCGTCATCGAAGACTACAGCGACCGGACCCTGTCCGCCGCCAGAAGTCTCGGCGAGTTCGACCTCATCGGCGACTACGCGCAGCCGTTCTCGGTCGCTGTCATCTGCACCCTGCTCGGGGTCCCGGTCGCCGACGGGCCGCGGTTGCTGGACTGGTCGCACGCCATCGTCAAGATGTACGAGATCAGTACCGACGACGAGCACCGCGCGGCCGCCGAACGCGCCGCCGGGGAGTTCATCGACTACGTCACCGCGCTGATCGCCGAACGTCGCGCCGCGCCCCGCGACGACCTCATCTCGAAGCTGATCGGGATCGCCGACCAGGGCGACCGGCTGACCCAGGACGAGATCGTCTGCACCGTCATCGTGCTGCTCAATGCCGGGCACGAGGCCACCGTCAACACCCTGGGCAACGGGATGCGCGCGCTGTTGCGGCATCCCGATCAGTGGGCGCGGGTCGCCACCGGCTCTGGCGATAACGCAGTCGATCCGGCTGTCGATCCACAGACCGCGGTCGAGGAGTTGATCCGCTGGGACGGGCCGCTGCAGCTGTTCGAACGGTGGGTGCTCGACGACGGTGTCGAGATCGCCGGGCAGCCGCTGCGGGTGGGGGAGCGGATCGCCATGCTGTTCGGGTCGGCCAACCAGGACCCGGCCCGATTCGACGACGCCGACGCCTTCGACGTCGGCCGCGGCGATGCCGGGCACATCGGCTTCGGCGGTGGCACCCATTTCTGCATCGGCGCGCCGCTGGCCCGGCTGGAGATCGCGGTCTCGCTGGATCGCCTGCGCCGGGACTGCCCGCGGATCGAGCTGGCGGCCGAGCCCAAGTACGAGCCGTTCTTCGTCATCCGTGGGCTGCAGGAGCTGCGGGTCCGGTGGTGAGGAAGCCGGGCGCCCGTCCGGTCCGGGCGATCCGCGGCGAGCCGGGTGTGGCCACGAACGGCGGCTGGCCGTGGACGATCCCGGCCGTCCGGCAATTCCTCGACCATGGGCTGGAACCCGGCGCGGTCACCATCCTGGTGGGTGAGAATGGTAGCGGGAAGTCCACCCTGGTTGAGGCGATCGCGGTGGCCTACGGACTATCGGCGGAGGGTGGGTCGACCGGCGCCCGGCACACCACCCGCGTCACCGAATCGCCTCTGCACGAACGGCTCTCGCTGGTCCGGAACCCGGGTGCGGCCCGCTGGGGGTTCTTCCTGCGGGCCGAGACGATGCACTCCTTCTACTCATACCTGGAGGCCAACCCGGGTGGGCCGGACCCGGCGTTCCACGAGATGTCGCACGGCGAATCGTTCGTCGCGATGCTGGCCTCCCGGTTCCGCGGCGCCGGGCTGTACGTGATGGACGAGCCCGAGGCCGCACTGTCCTTCACCAACACGCTGGCCCTGGCCCACCTACTGGCCGATATGGCCGCCGACGGGGCCCGGCAGGCGATCGTGGCCACCCACTCGCCGATCGTGGCCGCCGCACCCGGCGCGGACCTGTACGAACTCGGCGCCTGGGGTATCCGCCGGGCCGGCTGGTCCGAGCTTGCGCTGGTTGCCCAATGGCGCCGATTCCTGGCCGCGCCGGACCGCTTCCTGGACGACGTCGACTGATCAGGCCGAGTGCCAGTCCTCCGCGGCGCCCAGAACGCCCGGCACCGGTTGTCCCGTCAGTGACGCTGTGCTGCACTGGCCGCGTGATGCTCGTTCCCTTCTACCGCAGCGCGGTCCGCCAGTTCGACAGCCGGATCCGGGCCGTCGGTCCCGGGCAGTGGACGTCCAGCACCCCCGACGACGAGTGGGACGTGCAGCGCCTCGTCCGCCACGTCGTCAACGTGCAGAACCGGTTCGCCGGCGGCTTCGGCGGCCGCTCGACCGGGGCGACCTCGGCGACCGGCGCGGAGCTGGTCGACGCCTGGGCGGCGGCGTCGGCGGGCTCGGTCGCCGTCTTCGAGGCGATCACCGACTGGTCGGTGCCGGCCCCGCTGCCCAGCGGCCACGTCTCGTCCCTGGAGGATCTGGGCTGGTTGGTGACCGCCGACCTTGCCATCCACGCCTGGGACGTGGCCCGCGCCGTGAACGCGCCCGACGAGCTGCCCAACGACCTGGTGAGTGCGGTGCTGGAGCGGGCCAAGGTCGCCGGGGACCGCTGGCTGCGTCCGGAGGCGTTCGCGCCGCCGATCCCGGTGCCCGGCTGCACCGACGACCTCACCGAGTTGCTCGCGCTGTCCGGCCGCCGTCGCTGGTGGCGCCGGACATGACCCGGTCCGGAATGTCCGAAAGGACGTTTCCGCGGAAACGCGGGAGGGCTCAGCCGGGCCCGAGCAGGCGCTCGACGGCGGCTGCGGCGCGCCGACCCCGGGTGTCCGCGCGCTTGGCCGACCCGACCCACTGGGCGTACTCCCGGCGATGGCTGAACGACAGCCGGTCGAACGCCTCCCGCGCCGGCGGCGCGGCGGCCAGGGCCGAGTCCAGCTCGGCGGGCAGCTCCACCGTCCGCGGCGCCAGGTCCGGCTCCACCGTCACCGAGACCGAGTCGCCGGCCGCGAGTCCGAACTCGGCGAGCTGCGCCTTGCGCAGGCCGATCCAGGCCGTCCCCGCATAGGCCGCGAGGGTGGTGCGGAAGGGTGGGTGGCCGGCCAGGGTCACCAGCACGGGCGCGCGGACCCGGCCGAACGCGGCGGCCGGGTCGAACGGCACGGCGATCGCATGCCCGGGCCCCTCGTCAGGCCGCCGGACCAGCCCGACGAAGGTCCGCTCAGCGACCATGAGTGGTGAACCGCAGGTAGTAGCCGTCCGGGTCGAGGATGCGGAAGTCCTTGAGCCCCCAGGGCCGCAGTGTGATGTCCTCCTCCAGGGGCCAACCGGCCCGGACGATCCGGTCCCGCTCGGCGTGCAGGTAATCGACCTCGAGGACGATCTCCACACCGGTCGGCGGGTGTCGGTGGGCCGCGACGCCACCGGGGATCGACACCGCGCCGAGCCGGAATCCGTCCCGGGCCAGCGCGATGTACGGCAGGGGATCGGCGCGCCGGTCGTCGACGATCGAGAAGCTCAGCAGGTCGGCGTAGAACCGCACGGTCGCGTTCAGGTCGGCCGGGAAGATCTCGAGACGCAGGCTGGTCGGCACGGGCCGAGCCTATGTGCGCGCTCGCCCGGGCCGGCCGACCGGCCGAGTGTCAGTCCAGGATGGCCAGCGGGGACCGACCGGTCACCACTGAGGTCAGCCCGGCCAGGTGTCCGAGCC
>DATDBV010000371.1:0-2947 GCA_036524715.1 Nakamurella sp.
GACTGATCGATCGCCATGCTCCGCGACACGGGCGGAATTCACCCAACGTGGCGATCGGTCACCGTCCGATATCCCCGATGGGGTGGTGGTTCACCCGCTTGACCCGTCGATGACCCCTGGTCGAATCCCACCCACGGCCCGCGGAACTCGCTGCGAAGGTGCTTGTCCATTCGAACAGAACTTGCCTCGGTCCGTCGGTCCCCGCAATTGATCTTGAGTTGTCCACAATCTGCAAAAGTCAATTTTTGTCGGCGCCCTCCGCATATGTATCGTCCACCCGATCGGGCTCGGACGCGGAGGGGGGCGGATGCGTTGGGGGGCTTTCTCGGTCTGATGCTCGGCGTCGGCCTGCTGTTGATCTGGCACGGGCTGTCCGCGTCCGAGTCGCCGCGGTCGAAACGACCCCCGTTCGAGCGCACCCGCGAGCATCTGGTGCAGGCGGGCCTGCCCGGCGTCTCCCCGGCCCAGCTGTTCGCCCTGCAGGCACTAGCCGCGGTCCTGGTCGGTGTGCTCGGCTTGGTGCTGACCCAGTCGGTCAGCGTCTCGATGATCTTTGCCCTGTTCGCGGCGGCGGTGCCCCGGCTGATGGTGTCCCGGCTTCGGCACAAGCGGCAGGCCGACCTGCGGGAATTGTGGCCGGAGGTGGTGGACAACCTCACCTCCGGGGTGCGGGCCGGCCTGTCGCTGCCGGAGGCGTTGGCGGCGATCGGCGACCGCGGACCCGAGCAGCTGCGCGAACCGTTCAAGCAGTTCGGCGCCGACTACCGCACCACCGGACGTTTCAACGAGTCCCTCGACCGGCTCAAGGCAACCCTGGCCGACCCGGTCGGGGACCGGGTGGTCGAGTCGCTGCGGGTGGCCCGCGAGGTCGGCGGCACCGACCTGGGCCGGCTGCTGTCCACCCTGTCCGGGTTCCTGCGCGACGACGCCCGCACCCGGGCCGAACTGCTGGCCCGCCAGTCCTGGTCGGTCAACGCCGCCCGGATGGCGGTGGCCGCGCCCTGGCTGGTGCTGATCCTGCTGGCCACCCAGCGGGAGACGCTGCAGGCCTACGACACCCCGACCGGCACGATCATCCTGGTCGCCGGCGCGGTGCTCTCGTTCGTCGCGTACCGGCTGATGATCAGGATCGGCCGGTTGCCCGAGGACCGCCGGGTGCTGCGATGAGCCCGCCGCTGCTCGGCGGGATCCTCGGCGCGGTGGTCGCCGCCGGCCTGTTGCTGGCGATCCTGGCCACCCCGCCGCTGCGCCGGCCGACGCTGTCGGACCGGATCGCCCCGTATGTCGCCGACGCGGGCGGCCAGTCCCGGCTGCTCGCCGGATCCGGTCCGGGCCCGACGACCACGCTGGGCCGGCTGACCGCGCCGCTGGTCCGCGACGCGGTCCGGTTCGTCGACAAGATCATGGGTGGCCGCGGTTCGGTGGAACGCCGGCTGACCGCGATCAGGTCGCCGTTGACCGTCGACCAGTTCCGGATCGAACAGGTGCTGTGGGGTGCGCTCGGCGCCGCGGCCGGCGCCGGCATCGGACTGCTCGCGGTGATCCTGGGGCAGTCCAACCCGTTCATCCTGCTGCTGTTGATCGTGGTGTCCGCGGCCGCCGGGGTCCTCGGCCGCGACTGGTGGCTCACCCAGGCGGTCGGCAAGCAGGACGAGGAGATCGTCGCCGAGTTCCCGGTCATCGCGGAGATGCTGGCCCTGTCGGTGACGGCCGGCGAAAGCCCGACCGGCGCCCTGGACCGGGTCACCAAACTCGCCCACGGGCCGCTGGTCACCCAACTCGGCGGGGTGCTCGCCGAGACCAGGGCGGGCACCCCGTTCCTGACCGCGCTCACCCACCTGCGGGACCGCACCCGCCTGGAACCGCTGGCCCGGTTCCTGGACGGCATGGCGGTGGCGATCGAACGCGGCACCCCGCTGGCCGACGTGCTGCGCGCGCAGGCCGCCGACGTCCGCGCCCTGTCCAAGCGTCAACTGCTCGAATCCGGCGGGCGCAAGGAAATCGCGATGATGGTGCCCGTCGTCTTCCTGGTTCTCCCGATCACCATTCTTTTCGCCCTGTATCCCGGCTTGCTGGCCATCACCACGGTGGCCCAGTGAGCCGCACGTCCGACCCCCGCCCGATCAAACCCGGAGGCCCCCATGACACCCACCGACCGCATGATGCAGTGGTTGACCGCCGTCACCGTGTCGTTCGTCGCCCGGCTCGACCCGCCGACCGACGAGGACCGCGATCGGGGCGATGTGCCGGGCTGGGTGATGATCACCGTGATGACGGCAATCGTCACGATCGCCCTGCTCGCGGTGTTCCGGGAGCAGGTCGTCAACGCCGTGCAGAACGCCTTCCAGTCGGTGACCGGCGCCGGCTGAGGCTCGGCGGCGACCGCGGATCCTCGGTCGCCGAGTTCTCGCTGGTCCTGGTGCTGCTGCTGATGCTGTTCATGGGGCTGCTCTCGGTCGGATTGTGGGCCTACGCCCGCACCGTGCTCACCTCGGCCGCCGCCGACGCGGCCCGCGCGGCGGCCAACTACGACGTGACCGCGGCCGTGACCACCGCCCAGGTCGCCGACCAGCTCGGCGACGGACTGGTCGGGGGCACCCGCGCGTCGCTGAACTGCCGGTCCGGCGCAGACGGACTGCTCGTGACGGTCAGCTGCACGATGGACGCGCCGGGCGTCGTCGGACTGCTCAACGGGGTGATGCCCGCGATCGAGGTCACCGGGCATTCGGCCAAGGAAACGGTCGAATGAGGCTGCCCGACCGATTTCGTCGTCGTTGGGCCGGAGCTGACGGCCCGCCGGCCGACGAGGGCCGGGCGCTGATCGAGGTCATCTTCCTGGCCGTGCTGATCCTGATCCCGACCGTCTACATCCTGATCTCCATCCTGCGCATCCAGTCGGCGACGTTTGCCGTCGCGCAGGGCGCCCGCGACGCCGGCCGGGTGATGG
>DATDBV010000372.1:0-11923 GCA_036524715.1 Nakamurella sp.
GTAGAACAGGGTGTACAGCGAACCGTTCACCGGCTCGCCGCCCATCAACCCACTGACGTAGAACTGCCGGATGAAAAGGCCCCAGTTGTTGACGACGTAGCCGGCCACCGAAAGCTCGCCGGTCAGCGGAAAGCCGGCCATAGTCCCGAATTGCAGCAGCTGGGACAGCGGCAGCAGGACGGCCGCGGTGACCAGCAGGCACACCCAGAAGCCGGGCATGATCCGCAGGAAGCGGCGCCACAGGAAGCGCCCGACCGAGGGCGAATGCAGGTAGCTGCGGGCGATGAGGAACCCGCTGAGCGCGAAGAACCCGTCGACGGCGATGGTGCCCAGGTCGACGATGCCGCCGGTCACTCGACCCACCGGATCCTGATCCTGACCGCCGTGCAGCTTGATCGTGTGCGACACCAGCACGAGCAGCGCCAAGCCCAGGCGCAGTGCATTCACACTGTTGCAGCGCGCGTCGAACCTCTCGGCAATCGGGCGAACGAGGCCGGTCACCGCCATGAATCCCCCGAATTAGCATCACCGATCGTAATCCCTACCCTTACGTAAGAGTAGATCAAGCCGCTGTCGGTCGCTAGCCTTGGGGACATGCGGCGGCGCGCGATTGATCTGCGGTCAGCCCGGATGGCCGGTTCGGTCAGCCGGCGCTCGGCGCTCGCGCTGCTGGGGGTGCTCGCCGGCGCCGCGGTCGGCGCGGCAGTCGGCTGCCGCCCGGAGACTTTCGCGGCGCCTGAGCCCCGGCCGCCTCTGCCCGATCGCGTGGTCGCCATGTGGATGTACGACTGGCGGGACCCGTCGATCGGTGACCTGCCGCCCGACGTGCTGGACACGGTGAACGTGCTGGTGGTGGCCATCGCCCAGGCGCGGACCCCCGGGACCGGACGGCTACGATGGTCCCCGTACCGCGACGAACCCGACCGGATGAGGGCCCAGATCGCGGCGATGGTCGAGCGGGGCAAGCCGGTCCTGCTCGGCGTCGGCGGTTCGAACGACGGCGGGATCACCGTCACCGACGACATCCAGGTCACCGAGTTCTGTGATTCCGTCCGCGGATTCGTGGCGGACTACGGCTTCACCGGAATCGATCTCGACCTGGAGCCGTCGGGCAGCAGGTGGACCCAACCGGCCCTGGCCGAGGTCGTCCGCCGGCTCAAGGTCGAGCACGGTCCGGACTTCCTGATCGGCCTCACCGTCGCCCTGTACGACGACCACACCGAGCGGTGGCTGACCCTGGCCGGCGAACTCGGCGAGGACTGCGACTTCTTCGCGCACATGCTCTACGACTACGTGGAGGCGACCGACGAGCGACTGGATCATGACGCCCGTCGCAAGGTGCGCATCGCCGTCGACGGCGGGGTGCCGGCATCCCGGCAGGTGCTCGGCTTCATGTGCAACGCCCCCACCCACAGCAGCCCGGTCGCCCTCACGGGCCGGGTCTGGGCGTCCGCCCTGGTCGAGTTCCCGGACCTGCGCGGTGCTTTCATCTGGGAATCGTCGATCGAGCACTCCGCGGATTACCCGTGGACCCGCACCATCGGTGTCACGGTGTCGCGGAGTTGACCGTCGCGCGCGGATCCCGGGAGGTGGCAGCGGCGGGTGGCCGGCCCAGCAGATAACCCTCCAGAAAGCCGATGCCCCACGTGATGTGCATGGTGGCGAAAGCGGCGGCCAGCACGAGCTTCCTCGCTCGCGGAGCCGAGCGCTGATCACGCAGCGTCCGCGCGGTGGCCACGCCGATCGCACCGACGTACGGAGCGACCAGCGCGGTCGCCACCCTCGGCCGACCGGACGCCGCAGCCGCGGCGGCGGCGCTCAGCACCCCGACCAGGACCGGCGCGGCCAGATGCCTGGCCCGCACGGCGCCGCGTCCGTTCTTGCGCACCATGCCCGCCTTGCCTCGCCCATACCGCCGGTACTGGCGGGCGAACGCAGGCAGGCTCTCCCGCACCCGCCAGTGCGCCTTCATGCGCGGGTCGAACCGGATCCGGTACCCGGCCTGCACGATCCGGTGGTCGAAGTCGACGTCCTCGTTCACCAGGAGTTCTTCGTCCCACCCCCCCACCCCGCGAGCGACCTCGACCCGGTACATCCCACAGCTGGCGTGGTCGGTGTCCTGGGCAGTCGTCGCATAGTGGTTGACCGAGTTGCCGACGCCGAACGGGCTCCCCAGGGCCGTCGCGATCGCCCGCCCGGTCGGCGAGGACGCCTCGGCGATTCGGATGCCCCCGACGGCGGCGACCTGCGGGTCCGCGGCCAGCACCGCCAGCCCGGCAGCCAAATGGCCGGGTGCAATACGCATGTGGCCGTCGACCCGCGCCACGAACCGGCCCCGGGCCTGGGCCAAACCGAGGTTCAGCGCGGCGGGGATGACCCGGCGCGGGTTGTCCAGGATCCGGATTCGTGGGTCGCCGAAGGACTCGACGACATCGCGGGTGGCGTCGGTGGACATCGCGTCGACGACCAGCACCTCCAATGAAACATTTTGCGCAAGAACGGATTCCAGTGCTGCCCGGACGTGGCGCTGCTCGTTGCGAACGGGCATCAGCACGGAGATCAGCGGTTCGGCACGGTCGGGTGGTCGGTTCATCGCAGGCTCCCCGCCGGCTCGCGCCTGGCGGCGGCCGGCATCGCGTTGTCGGGTCGGGATGGAGTGAGCCGCCCCAGGTCCAAGGTTTCGATCGGCGGTCCCCAGCGGGGCGAGAAGAGGGTGACCAATACGAGAAGGGGCAGCGTGATGGTGAGGGTGGTGGCGCCGGGTTGCAGCACCCAGAGCGAGACCAGCAGGGACACTCCGAACGTTCGGCTGGGACCGCCCCAATAGCAGATGAGCATGAACACGGCGAGCAGGAAACCGGTGATCATCCCGTACTCGAAGAAGATCTTCGCCGGAGTTGGGACCAGCAACCCGAGCACGTTGGTCGAGTCGACGATCCGCTGGGAGGAGCCCGGACCGTACCCGAGAAGGGCGCCGATCGGATCGGCGGTCCAGCGTGGCCAGAGCACCTCGTAGGGCTGCAACGCGCGCAACGAGGTCGAACTGTTGTCCGCCTGGAACTCGGTCGAGCGGTCGAGCAGATTCGCGCCGAACGGGGTGAGCAGGCTGATCCCGACCGCGACGGCCGCGACCGGCGCGTACCGGAGCAGGATGTTCCGCGACCGGTGCGCCAGCAGGACCGCAACCCCGACCAGCACGATCATGATGCCGGAGCCGGCGACCGTGGCGATCAGCCCCAGGATCAGCAGCACCACCAGCCACATCCGCGCTCTGGTGAAGATGGCGGCGAGTAGCCCGACGCCGATCTGGGCGGATACGAACGAGGGCTCGAGCCCGATCCAGGCGTTGGCCTTGTAGATCGACGAGCCCCAGGTGATCGGGTAACTGATGACGAAACCCTCGAGTTGCAGATTGACCGGCACCACCGACGCGAACATGTCCCGGTAGGGGACTCCGAGCAGCTGCAGCGCCACCATCGTCACCGCCAACGCCGCCAGGCCGGCGGCAATCCAGCTGACGTAGCGCAGGAGGCACAGGTACGTGGATGTGCTCCGGTCGACCGAACGCATGGTGAAGGGCAGCCAGACGACCACCATCAGCGCCCAAGCGGTGTAGCTGATCAGCGCCTCATCCACGAGTTGCTGCTGCACGAGCATGCCGAGCGCGCTGATCCCGGCGAAGGCCAACCACCAGCACAGCCTGGTCCGGTCGACTTCGATCACGCCGACCAGCCGGGCCAGGATCATCCAGGCGACGACCGCGGGTACCAGCAACGAGACCACAGTCAGCCCCGGGACCGAGAACCGTTGCAGCAGCACCAGCAGTCCGAACAGCGCAGCGATCCACCCGGCCACCCGCCGCTGCGCGGCGGTCGCGGTCATTTCGCCAGGACCAACGTGGGAGTCGCCCGGTCGAACGCGTGCATCACCGAGCTCGCGGCCGAGACCGGGGTGCGGCGCTTGCGCGCGACGACCACCGCGGCGAAGTCTGACTGTCCTTCGAGCAGGTGGGCAGCGTCGGTGTCCGCCTCAACGACGGCGATCAGCAGGTCGACGCCGAGACCGGCCTGAACGTCGTCCCGGACGTCCCGACCAAGGGTGGCCAGCGCCATTCCGCGGTCGGCCACGAATCCGACGTTCTTGACGGTGCGGCCGTGCGCCCGGGAGAACGTTGCCAGGTCCTCGGCCACCTGCAGCCCCAGTTCGCGGGTGCCGGCCGGACAGATCACCGCGATGCAGCTCTGGTCCGCCTCAAGGATCTGGCCGGCCAGCTTGGCCGCCTCCCCGGCACCGGCGACCCGGTAGGACGGGAAGAGGGTGTGCATCGAACGGGTGCTGCTGATCCGAAGGCCACGCGTCCCGAGCAGGACGGCGGCCAGGCCGCCCAGCAGCAGGCCGGCGACCAGACCGACCAGGGTGCCCATCAGGGGGGTCAGTCCGGCATGGGTCGCGGTGGCCGCCGGATCGATCAGCACAACCGATCCCGAGCGGGCAGCGATCGCATCCTGGCGGTTGGCGAGCGACTGGCCGACCTGGGCCTGCCGTGCGTCCTCCGCGGCCTGGGACGACAGCGCCTCGGCCTTCAGCAGATCTGAGGAATCCATGTGCGCCTGGTCGAGTTGGTTCCGGATCTGCGACTCGGTCGTCTCAACCACCGCCTCGGCCAGAGCGTTGGCCGACGCGATCGCTTCCTCCTCGGTCGCGGCCTCCACGGTTACCGAGACCAGGTTGGTGTCCTGCTCCCACCCGGTGGAGACCCGTCCGAGCAGACTGCCGGTCGCCGTGCCGGATTCGCTCTCCGCGGCGCTCAGGATGTCGGCCGACAGCACCCGACGAGCGAGCGTCTGGCCGGTCTGCTTGACCACCAGACTGTCCGCGCTGGATGCGGTGAACTCCAGCATCGCCTGCGCCTGGTAGCCGGACTGTCCGGTGAACAGGAATCCGCAGGTAGCCCCGAGCAGCGCGGCGACCAACAACAGCAACGGCCGCGAAATGATCAGCCCGAAGGGCGGAAGTGCGCCGAGACCGGCCTGCTCGGCGACCGGATCGACTCCGGGGACCGGAGCGACTCCCCGTGTCCGGTGGCGGCGAGGAGGCAGGGGCGGCGGGGGTGGCGGGGCCTCGAGTTGCGGATCGCGCACCGGTTGCATGCGGGCGGGGCGTCGGGTCCGTTGTTCACTGGTGGTCATCGGCTGGACTCGCTCTCTCGGCGCTGGCTGACATCCTCGAAGACCTGGGTCAGCAGGTCGAGGTTCCGGACGGGGTCGATGAGACGGTCGATGGTCGAGCGGCCACTGGCGGCCATCGACGCCGCACGCGCGGGATCACCGAGCAGCTCGATCACCGCGCGGGCGAAACCTGGTGGATCGTCGTGGATCTCCAGGTCGACCCCCGCGCGGAGGGCGAGGCCCCGGGTGGCCAGCGAGGTACTCACGGTCGGTCGCCCGGCCTGCAGGTAGTCGACCAGCTTGATGTTGACCCCGGACCCGGTGATCGCCGGGTTGACGGTCACCCAGGCACGGTCCAGGTAGGGCTCGACAGTCGGCACGTCGGCGTGTAATTCGCCACCGGGCACCGCCCGCATCCTGGCCTGCAGCTGGGTCGACGGACGGGCTCCGACCACGTCCAGCTGGGCGTCCGGAACCGCCGCCCGGACCTGCGGCCAGACCCGCTCGAGGAACCAGTCCAGACCGACGGAGTTGGTGACCACGTCGAGCGCACCCACGAATACCACCCGTGGTGGGTCGGTGCGTTGATCGGGCCGGAGCACTCTGACCCGATCGGCAGGGTCCGACCGGCGGAAGGCGAACGGCGGGATGTGCAAGACGCGACGGGCGCCAGCCGCCCGTCGCCGTTCGGCGTCGTCGGCGGCGATGTCGGCGAACGCGGTCACCAGTGCGGAACGGTCGAACGCCGCCTCGTCGCGGACGATGCGCGCGGTCTCCCATCGCATTACCAGCTTGCGCGGTCCGCGCAGGCCAGCGGCCAGGCTCCGGTGATAGTCCGATTCCCGGTTCTGTTGGCGCACGACAAGCGGAAGGCCGAGGTCGGCCGCCAGCCGTTCACCGATGGCGTGCGATTTGTACGACAAGGTGACGATTCCGGTGGCGTCCGGGACCAGGGCGGCCAGCCGGTTGGCCAGGCCGGTGGGGGTCGGGCGGGACGCCACCACATAGGGATGGCGGGGATGCAGCAACATCAGCGGACTGAGCCGGCGGCGGATCGGCAGCACCAGGATGTCGCCGAACAGACGCTGGTAGTCGCGTCGATCGAGTTCCCCCTTGGTGGGCACGACGAGAGCGGCGACGTAGCCCGCCCGTGCCGCTTCCTCGACCAGTCCCGACTGCTCTCGCTGCCCGCCGTCGCGGGCCGGCAGGAACGCCGAGTCCGCGACGACGATCCAGCGATGGGAATCCGAGGGCATCAGTCCTTCCAGACCTTCCACGGGGCGTCGCCCGAATCCCACCGACGGTTCAGGTCGGTCCAGTCGCGGAAGGTGTCCATGCCCGCCCAGAAGCCCTCGTGGCCGAAGATGCCGAGCTGGCCGTCCCGGGCCACCCGCTGCAGCGGCGCCGATTCGAGGAGCAGGTCCGGGGTGTCGTCCAGGTAGCGCTCGGCGAACTCCCGCTGGAACAGGAAGAACCCGCCACTGACCCAGCCAGTGGCCAGGGTCGGCTTCTCGTTGAACTCCACCACCCGGGTGGTCGCGTCGTTGACGTGGATCTCGCCGAACCGGCTGGTCGGGTGCACGCCGGTGACGGTGGCCAGCAGGCCGGAATCCCGGTGCCGTTGCAGCTGCGCGGTCAGATTGACATCGCCGATGCCGTCCCCGTAGGTCAGCGCGAACACGTCGGTGTCCACGTACTTCAGCGCCCGCCGGATCCGGCCTCCGGTCCCGGTCTGCAGGCCGGTCTCGGCGAAGGTCACCTCCCAGCCGGCGTCGCGCGAGTCAGTCAGGAAGCGCGGCTGATGGTCGCCGGCCAGGTCCAGACTGAAGTCGTTGACCTGCTCGCGCAGGTCCAGGAAGTAGCGCTTGATCAGCTCGCTCTTGTAGCCCAGGCACAGCACGAACCGCCGGAAGCCATGCGCCTCGTACGTTTTCATGATGTGCCACAGGATCGGCTTGCCGCCGATGTCGACCAGTGGCTTGGGCAGCTTCTCGCTGGCCTCGCGCAGCCGTGTCCCCATTCCTCCGCAGAGGATCATCACGGGGATGTCCGCGACCGGAGGGTTGATCTTGATCTCCTCGTCGGCCAGGGGTGCGGTGATTGCCATCGTCATCGTTCGTTCTCCTTCACAGGTGCAGCAGGTTGCGGTCGATCTCACCGAGTTCGGTCACCCCGGCGAGGGCCATCACATGGCGCAGGTCATCGTTCATGGCGGTCAGGGCCTCGGTCACCGCCGGCCGTCCGCCTGCGGCCAGCGCCCACAGGACCGGGCGCCCGATCAACACCCCGTGGGCGCCAAGGGCCAGCGCGGTGAGCACATCCAGTCCACAGCTCAGACCGCCGTCGACGTAGACCGGCCCCCGCCCGGCCACTGCGTCCACCACGTCGGCGAGCGCGTGCGCGCTGGGTACTGCCCGGTCGAGCTGACGTCCGCCGTGATTGGACACCACCACTCCGGCGGCCCCCGCCTGCAGGCAGTTCTGCGCGGCGTCCCCCCGGAGCACCCCCTTGACCAGCACGGGCAGGCCGAACTCGCGGCGCAGCCAGTCGATCGTCTCCAGTCCGATCGACGGATCCTGGGCGGCGGCCGCCCGGCCGTCGGTCCCGGCTGCCAGGTGCGGCGCGATGTTGACCAGATAATGGTCGTCGGGCAGCGGGATGCGGGTGCCCTGCACCTGACGCTTGCGACCGACGTACGGCGTGTCGCCGGTCAGCACCAGGGCGCGGGCGCCGGCCGCCACCGCATCGGCCACCACTCGCAGCGTTAGATCCCGATCGCGCATCACGTAGACCTGGAACCACCAGGGACCGGTGGCGGCGGCCGCGATCTCGGCGATCGGCAGCGACGCCCGGGTCGACAGCACGAACAACGCACCTGCTTCGCCCGCCGCCGCGGCGGTCGCCCGCTCGGCGTCGGGGTGCGCCAGCCGCTGGAACGCGGACGGGGCGATCCCGATCGGGCCGGCCACCGGGACGCCGAGCGCAGTCGACGAGATGTCGACCGCGGCGACGTCCCGGAGCGGGTGCGGCCGCAGCCGGAAGTCGGCCCAGGCCACCGCGGATTCCACGCGGGTGATCTGGTCGCCGGCCCCGGCGTCGTAGTAGTCGAACACCTCGGGATCGAGGACGGCGCGGGCCTTGTCGGCCTGCTCCTCGAGTACGGTCAGCATTTCAGTCCTCCCCGGAAGCCGCGGTCATCACGGCTCGTTGCTCGTTCTCGCGGTCCCCGACCGGTGGCCCGGCGGTGCGGGCAAGTTCCCGGCGCAGCCGCAGGAACCAGATCGGCAGCAGCGCCGTTTCCACCGCGGCCAGCGCCCATGCCGCGCCGACCGCGTCCCACAACGGAATCGCGACCAGCAGGGCGACCAGCAGCATCGGCGCCCGGATGAGGTTCACCCCCAACGTCACCCTGGCCAGGCCCATGCCGTATAGCATGGTGACCGGTCCTGCGGCGACTGCGGCGGACACCGCCAGGACGCAGGTGGGCAGCAGCACCGACTGCGCGCCGGTCCAGGAGGCCCCGAGCAGCTGCTCGCCCCAGCCGTCCGGGAGCAGAAGCAGCAGGGCGCTGTAGCAGACCGCGATCCCCCCGAGCACGGCGCTGACCGACAGGGCGAACCGCTGGCGGGCGGCCGGAGACAGGGTGCTCCGGCGGGCCACCTCGGGAACGGCAAACATGAACGCCGCGGTGCCCAGGATGTTCAGCGGGCCGACGAGTACCTGGCCAGCGCGCAGCGCGCCGACACCGGCGGCCGTGCCCAGCACGCCCACCATGAGGATGCCGACCTGGGCCAGCCCCTGGCTCAGCGCGTACTCCAGCAGCAGATAGCCGGTGAGCCGACGCTGGGCCAAGGCCCACCGGATGGCCCCGCGAAGTCGCGGCAGCGTGCCCAGCAGGAAAAGCCCGAGCATCCCGGACAGCAGTCCGCTGCCGCCCCAGATCAGCAGCGGCAGCCAAACGCCGGCGGCCGAACCACTGCCGAGGGTCAGCCCGACCATCATCACCAGTGTCCACAGCGCGTCGATCGCGGCGGCGCGCGCCGGCGTTCCGGCGGCGAAGAACGCCATCCGGCAGATGTCCTGAACGAGCAGGCCAGGCAGCGTCACGGCCAACGCGATCAGCGCGTGCCCGGTCGGACCGGACACGGCCCACCCGGCCAACGCGAGGAGCCCTCCGGTGACCAGTCCGACCAAGAGGGTCGCACCCAGCGCCGATCGGACCGCGGACCGGAACTGCCGTGGTCCCTCCGCGGCGAAGGTGATCTGCAGTGGCTGGCCGACCATCGCCCGGTTGGCCGCGAGAGTGATCGAGTAGACCAGGAACGCGACCGCGAAGGCGCCGAACTCCTCCGCATCGACCGCCCGGGCGACCATGACGGACAATAGGAAATTGGAGGCAGCGGACAGGCCCTGGTCGACGACGGTCCAACTGACCCGACCGGCCAGCCGGCCGGGCGCGCGTGTTTCCCCGCTCATCCGTCCTCCGACCGTGCGGCCAACTGACCGGCGATCTCCGCGAACCGCTGCGCGGTGCGCGCGGGGTCGTACTCACGAGCGCGTGCGGGTCCGTGCTCGGCCCGCTCCCGCAGCGGCGCCGGATCGGCCAGGTGAGCGGCGATCGCGTCGGCGAGCGCTTCGACGTCATCGGCCGGCACCAGCGCGCCGAAACGTCCGTCGGCCAGGATGTCCCGCGGTCCGGACACACAGTCGGCGGCCACGACGGGCACCCCATGGCTCAGCGCCTCGACCAGCACAAGGCCGCCCGACCCCTCCCGCCGAGAGGACAGGACGAACAGGTCGGCTCCGGCGATCAGCCAGTGCGGGTTGGGCACGAAGCCCGTGAAGCCGACCGTGTCCGACACGCCCAGTCGCCGGGCCAGTTCGGTGAGGGCGGCGCGGTCGGCACCCTCGCCCACGATGATCAGGCGATGATGGTGTCCGCGGTCGACGACCTTGGCGTGCGCCCGGATGAGCAGATCGAAACCCTTCTGCTCGGTGAGCCGACCGACCCCCACGAGATAGCGGGCGACGGGCCGCGGCGGGTCGGCCACCTGCCGGCCGAGCTCCCGGACCCGGTCGACATCGACGCCAACATCGACGACGTGTACACGCTCCGGCGGCAGCCCGGTGGCCAGGATGTCCGGCACCAGCCCGTGGCTCACGCAGATCGAGGCGTCGACCGACCCGTGCACGTGCCGGGTCAGCGCCTGCAGCCCGCGCGGAGTCCACGCAGCGATCGCCCCCACCAACGGGGCCTGCACGAGCACCAGGTAGGGGCGCCGGCGCAGCCGCGCGGCGAGCCGGCCGAGCAGCAGGCTATAGCCGATCTCGCTCGCGGACACTATGACGTCATAGCCGCCCGCCAGGGCGACGAGCCGGACCAGGCCGGCCGGCAGCGCGGCCCGCAACTGCCGACGGGCGTCGGTGGCGTAGCGCACGGGCAGCTGCGGATCGAGTGGGAGGGTCGGCTCGCCCCCGACCCGTTGCAGGACGAACAGGTCGGCCTGGATCCCGATCGCCCGCAGGCGCTCCATCAGGTCGATGGTGACTCGCAGACCACCGTTCTCCCGCAGGTGGTCGACGAGCAGCAGCACCCGGAGGGCGGAGCCCGGAGTCCCGGCCGATTCCGCCCGGTTCTGGATTCTCGATACCGTCATCGCAGGACTCGTCCTCGCTACCGGGCGCCGACCGAATACGGCGAACGCTGGGTCACGATCCCCCGGACATAGGCGACATGCTGACGAACCTGGGCGCGGCGACCACGGACCGCGGCGACGGCAATGCGTGGCCCCATGCCCATCGCGAAGGCAGCCCGCATCGCCCGGGCGGCGATTGGCCCGTTGTGGTCGTGCAGGTACGCGGCCATTGAGGCGCCCCGCTGCTGCGGCATCGAGGTCCCTCCGCCACCGGAGGTTGCCGTGGCGTGCGGCACCAGCAGGTCGGTCCGCAGCACCATCCGGCCACCGGCGAGCCGGACCGCGCGGCCGAAGGCCATGTCCTCGTTGTATACGAAGTACCTCTCGTCGAAGCCGCCGAGTTCGATGAAGGCGTCCCGGCGCACGGCCAGGCTGGCCCCGGAGATCCATTCCAGGTCGACCGGTTCGCCTCGCGCGGGCCGCGCGAACACACCGGCGGTGGGCGCGAGCCGATGCAGACCGAGCGCGTGGACCCAGGACCGACGAACGGTTGGCTCCCAACCGCCGACGCCGAGTTCGATGGATCCGTCCGAACCGGTCGTGGCGGCGCCGACCGCGACCAGGTCGGGCTCGGCGCGCAGCTGCGCGACCATGGCGTCCCACACGGCCTCGGTGGGCCGGCTGTCCGGATTCGCGAAGACCAGGAATTCCGCCGTGGATGTGCGCGCGCCGAGATTGGCGGCGCGGGCGAAACCCGAGTTGCCACCGTCCAACCACCGGCCTCGGGGCACGGTCTCGACCACTTCCTGCACGCCGTCCGCTCCGGATGCGTTGTCCACCACCACGATCCGCTGCGCGGGACGGGCGTGCCCGAGCAGTCCGGTGAGCTGCCCCCGACTGTGATACGTGACCAGGACGACCTCGTACCCAGCGTCCGGCACCGGCTCCGCGTCGAAGTCCCTCGCCGCCAGACTCATGACCCGAACACCGCCGCCTGCTCGTCGCGGAGCTTGTCGACCAGCCGGCCCTGCGGGATGGTGACGTCGTCGTAGGTGAGGGTCGCGTCCTTGGCCACCGGCCGGACGACGGTGCATCCGGCGGCGACGCCCATCGGCAGCA
>DATDBV010000373.1:0-7336 GCA_036524715.1 Nakamurella sp.
CCCGGCCGGGGGGGGGGGGGAACCCCCCCCCGCGGCCACCCACCGAGGTCACCATGAGCTTCCGACAGTCGTTGCATACCCTGAAGTCCCGACAGAAGTCGGGGAAGGGCGCGCCGGCGTACTCACGATTCGTGAACCGTCGCCTCGGCAGGTACCTCGCGGCCGCGGCCTACCAGGCCGGGCTCACGCCGAACGCGGTCACCGCGCTGTCCGCGCTGTGCTCGTCCGCGGCGATCACGTTGCTGGCGTACCTGCCTGCATCGATTCCGAGCGCGATCGCGGTGACCGCCGGGCTGGTTCTGGGCTACGCGCTCGACGCGGCCGATGGCCAACTGGCCCGGCTGCGGGGCGGCGGATCCCGGTCGGGCGAGTGGCTTGACCACATGGTCGATGCCGCCAAGATCTCCAGCTTGCATCTCGCGGTGCTCATCTGCCTGTACCGCTCAGGTGAACTTCCCAGCGCGGCATGGCTTCTCGTGCCGATCGGGTTCACCGTGGTGGCCGCCGTCTCGTTCTTCGGCATGATCCTGAACGATCAGCTGCGACGGGTCAGCGGCCTGGCTTCCGGCCAGGACGCCGCCACCGATCCGAACCGCGCGGCCTCGACCCTGCGCTCGCTGCTGGTGCTTCCGACCGACTACGGCGTGCTGTGCCTGATATTCCTGCTCCTGGGGTGGCCGATCGTCTTCTACTCGGCGTACGGCGTGCTGTTCGTCGGCAGCGCCGGCTACCTGCTGTTGGCCTGTGTGAAATGGTTTCGCGACATGCGCGCGCTGGATCCGGAGCCGGCGGGCTCGCGGGACGCCGTCGCCGGGGACGCCCCGCAGCCCTTGTAGTCTCGGGTCGATGGCCGCGCCCGACGGCCGATCGCCGAGCCAAGCGTGCGCCGTCGGTCGCCGATCGAGGTGACCGGCGCAACCGTGATCGTCGCTTGCCGATTTGAGGACCGGAGGTGTCCGGTGAAACTGATGACGTCGTTCCGGGCGTGGACCGCGCTGCCGGCGGCCCTGGCCGTGCTGGGCCTGGCCGCTGCCTGCTCCACCGGCGGCACGCCGTCGGTGGCCGCACCACCGGTCACGGTGACGGCCACGGTGAGCTCATCGACGGTCGTGCACACCACCGCGACCGTCACCGCCACCGCGACGCAGACGCCATCGACGACAGCGCCGCCCAGCGTGCTGGTCTCGGCGACGTTCAAGGACAGCACGACCTTCGAATGCAGCGACGCGACGGCCGACTCCTGCTGGGCCCTCGATGTGACCACCACCGGGCCCTGTCCCAACGGCGTGTACGTCGCGATCAACGTGTACCTGACGGACTCGACCGACGTGCTGAAGGTTCTGGAGACCACGTCCGAGCCGATCGTCGACCCGTTGGGCGGGACCATTACCGTCCAGCTCAGCCAGACCGGGTTGGCCCCGCCGGACGACGTCCTGGAGGCCGATCTCAAGGACGCCCGATGCGCCTGAGCCGCCTGCGGCGCGCCTGAGCCGCCTGCGGCGCGCTGAAGGGGGTCGATTTCGTCCGCTGACCGGCCGGTCGGGGCGGGACGCGAGACCCGGTGGGATCGTCGGCGTCGATTCTCACGGCCATTCGTGGGTACATACCCCGAACGAGCTGGACGCATCACCCGTTCGGCGGGTACGGAATATCCGGGGCGCGAACTCCTACTCTTCGTAATCACCACAACCGGTCGATCTTGCCTCAAAGGGCTACTCGCGCGCCCGATCGTGGTCGAGCCGACTACCATCAATCACAGAGTGACCGGGGCGGGGGCCGCAGTTGCTCGAAGCGACACGGTCGGGCTATCAACTGCTCGAACCAGTGACCATCCGTGTTGATCATCGTAGGGGGAGCGACATGCGTCAGCGGATCGGCTACGCGCCGGGCGTCTACGACATGTTCCACATCGGCCATCTGAACATCCTCCGGCACGCCAAGAGCCGGTGCGACATCCTGATCGCCGGTGTGGTGTCGGACGAGATGTGCGAACTGGCCAAGGGCCGGCCGCCGGTCGTGCCGCAGGCCGAGCGGCTGGAGATCGTCCGGCACATCTCGTACGTCGACGAGGGAATCCTCGAGGTCGTCCCGGACAAGGTGCAGACCTGGGGGACGACCCCGTTCGACCTGATCTTCAAGGGCGACGACTGGCGGGGGACGGCCAAGGGCGATCGACTCGAACGGGACTTCGCCGAGGTGGGGGTCGAGGTCGTCTACCTTCCCTACACCGTGCACACCTCGAGCACCCTGCTGCGCCGCGCGCTGGCCTCGGTGGTGCCGGACCGGGGCCGCGAGGCGGCGACCGGACGATCGGCGTGACCTTCACCCGCTGCGTCGCCGGTGGTCAAACCCGGTCAAACCGGATGTTGCCGACTCGGGTACGCTGCCCACTGCCTGCAACACGGTGTTCCCCGACGGGGGATAGCAATCACTCGATAGGGGCAAAGATGTGGTCCAGCTGTTTACCTGATGATTACGTCGGGTTACATTGGTCCGGCCTGGCGGCCCGATCGCAGTCGGTCCGTCCCTCCGGGATCCACGTTCGCCCGTCCGGTCCCGATCTTTCGAATTCTGCACGTTCTGCAGGTGAGGACACATCATGGCGTTGACCGACCCGACCGGAGGCCGCAAGACGGACCTGCGTGTTCGGCGGAACCACGACCGCACCGGGACCCACAGCGTGCTGACGGTCGTTCCCGGGCCGACCGATGAGGCGCCGGCCACGGTCGAACTGACCGAGGTCGACGGCGCGGCCGTCCGCGTCCCGGCCGTCGGCGTGCGGTCCGCCCCGAAGGCCGCGTTCACCCCAGGCCAGGGGGCTGGGGCGCCGACCGCGCCGGAGGGTTCGGAGCCGACCCGCTTCGACCTGTCCGAGGACGTCGAGAACACGATCGAGTTCAACATCCGCCAGTTCGGGGCGGCGGGTGCCGCGCCGGCGCCGGCGAAGTCGGCCCGCCGCCGTGCGGCCCGGCGGACCTGGGCCGACCGGTACGCCCGCCGACTGTTCGTCACCGACCTGCTGTGCCTGGCCTGGGCGGCCGTCGGGGTGCACCTGTTCGCACCGCCGATCCCGACCCGGATCTCGGCCGAGCCGACCCACCTGCCGTTCCTGGCGGCCACCGCACTGCTGGTGGTCGTCTGGCTGCTCGCGCTGGACTGGTCGGGCAGCCGGGACGGCACGGTGACCGGGCACGGCCCCACCGAGTACAAGCGGGTCATTCAGGCCTCGCTGAGCGTGTTCGGGCTGGCCGCGATCGGCTCGTTCCTGTTCGACCTGAACCTGCCGCGCAGCTACGTGATCCTGATGCTGCCGGCGGGCCTGGCGATGCTGCTGGTCAGCCGATACGTGTGGCGCCGCTGGCTGTTCCGGCGTCGGGACGAGGGCGAGATGATGGCCAAGGTCGTCGCGGTCGGTGACCGGCACACGGTCAGCGAACTGTTGGCCGACCTGGACCGGGCGCCACGGGCCGGCTACCGGGTGGTGGGTGTCTGCGTGAATCCCGACCCGATGGCGCCGGGAGCCGCTGAGCTGGACGGCGTGCCGGTGCTGGGGGTGCCGACCGACGTCGCCCGCATCGCCACCGAGATGGGCGCCGACGCGGTTGCGGTGACTGCCTCGGCCGCTTTCAGCCCGAGCGCCGTCCGCCGGCTCAGCTGGGACCTGGAAGGCACCGACACCGAGCTGATCCTGGCCCCGGCGCTGACCAACATCGCCGGGCCCCGGGTGCACACCCAGCCGGTCGCCGGGCTGCCGCTGATCCATGTGGACCACCCCACCTACCGGGGCGCGAACCGCATCGTCAAGCGGCTGTTCGACCTGGCCGGCAGCCTGACCCTGGTCGCGCTGTTCTCGCCGGTGCTGCTGGCCGTCGCGGTCGCGATCAAGGTCACCAGCAAGGGTCCGGTCTTCTTCCGCCAGGATCGCGTCGGCCTCAACGGCGAGACGTTCCGCATGATCAAGTTTCGGTCGATGGGGATCGACGCGGAGTCCCGGCTGGAGTCGCTGAAGGCGCAGCAGCGGGACGCCGGTAACCAGGTCCTGTTCAAGCTGAAGAACGACCCCCGGATCACCAAGGTCGGCAAGTTCATCCGCCGATACAGCATCGACGAGCTGCCGCAGCTGTTCAACGTGGTCACCGGCGACATGAGCCTGGTCGGACCGCGGCCCCCGCTGCGCTCCGAGGTCGACCTCTACGGCGTCGACGCCCTGCGGCGCCTGCTGGTCAAGCCGGGCATGACCGGACTCTGGCAGGTCTCCGGCCGGTCCGATCTGACCTGGGACGACAGCGTCCGGCTGGACGTGTACTACGTGGAGAACTGGTCCATCACCGGCGATCTGGCCATCCTCTGGCGGACCGCCCGGGCGGTCTTCGGCTCGTCCGGCGCCTACTGACCTAGTCGGCAGAGCTTGCGGCCGCCATCAAGCACAGGAGGACCGGGCGCAGACAACCAGGCGACGTAGGAGCCGGGTTGTTCAGCGCGGTCCGGACGGGTCGGCACCCGGCCACCTCCCTCATCGTAGGTGAGGACAACTGACGTTTGCCATCCGGCGGGCGGGCGGTCCCGAAAAGTCCGCCCGCCCCACCATCTGCGGAGCGGATTGTGCGAAGGTGTCGGGTGTGAGAACCAGTCGTCAGCGACTCCTGCTGAGCACCCTCGCGGTCGCCGTTGTGCTGCTCACGGCTACCGCATGCGCCACCTCGGCGACGTCCGCGGCCATCGTCGGTGACGTGTCGATCGCCGAGCAGACCGTCTTCGAGCGAACCTCGCAGGTGTCCGACGAGTTCGGGCAGACGGGCGGAACGCTGACCGTCGAACAACTCGCCTATGTCAACCGGGTGCTGACCACCGATGCGATTCGCAGCGCCCTGTTGGCCTCGGCGGCCCAGGACCAGGGCGTCGTCGTCACCGATGCGCAGGTCAACGCGGCCATGGTGAACACCGCCACCGGGAGCACCGGGAGCCGCTCCGACGCGCAGACCTACCGCGATCAGCTGCTGCTCGAGGGGCTGCTGTCGGCGCACGGCGCCGAGGCGCTGTCGTTCACCAACGTCACAGTCACCGTCGACGGGGCGCGCACCTCGTCCCACGACGAGGCGGTCGTGGCCCGCACGGCGATCCGCGGCGTGCCGGCGGGCGGGTCGCTGCCCGATCTCGGCCCGGCCGTCGAACCGCTCCAGCGGACCACCGTCGACCTGTCGACCGCGCAGAACCCGCTCCTGGACGGCGTGCTGACCGCGCGCCCCGGCGATGTACTGATCAACCCGAGCGCCGACGGTCAGTACTACGTCATCCGCGTCGTCGATCGGTCGGATCAACCCAGTCAGCTGTCCGCGACGGCCATCCTCGGGGCGCAGGACCTGGCCGTGCAGCGTCAGATCGGGGCGGTCGTGCTGCTGCAGCGGTACGCGGAATCGGTGGGTGTCTCGGTCAACCCGAGGATGGGCAGGTGGGATCCGGTGAGCCTGCAGGTGGTCGCGTCCGACATCTCGTCGTGACGCAGCCAGGCCGGCGTCGTCACCCGGTCGGCGTCGTGACTCGGGCAGCGTCGTGACCAGGTCAGCATCGGGACTCGGGCAGCGTCGTGACCAGGTCAGCATCGTGACTCGGGCATCGTCGTGACTCGGGCAGGTCCGGCCGGCGACGGGTCGGCGCACGGGCCCCTGCTTGAGGCCGTCACGGTGATGGACCGGCTGCGCTCGCCCGGTGGGTGCCCCTGGGACGCCGAGCAGACTCATGCCTCCCTGGTCCGGTACCTGCTGGAGGAGTGTTACGAGCTCGCCGAGGCGGTCGAGTCGGGGGACCGGGCGGCCATCCGGGAGGAACTCGGCGACGTGCTCCTGCAGGTCCTGTTCCACGCCCGGATCGCCGCCGAGACCCCGACGGACGAGGGTGGATTCGACATCGACGACGTGGCTGTCGACCTGGTCGGCAAGCTGGTTCGGCGGCACCCGCACGTGTTCGCCGATGCGGCCCCGACGTGGACGGCGGCCGACCAGCAGCAGCGCTGGGACGAGCTGAAGAGGACCGAGGGCGGCAAGTCCGGGGTGCTCGACGGGGTGGCGTTCGGCCAGCCCGCCCTTGCGCTGGCCGCCAAGCTCGGCTCGCGGGCGGCGGCGTTCGGCCTGGACGTGCCGCCGGCGGGCGCCGGCCCCGATGCCGACCAGGTTGCCGGCCCGGTTGCCCGGACCGGCCCGGTTGCCGACACCGGCGTCGGTTCGCTGGCCGCCACCGGCGCCGGGTCGGTCGCCGACGCCCCCGCCGGTTCGGTCGCCGGTGCCGCCGGTTCGGTGGCCGATGCCGCGGGCACCCCCGTCGGTTCGGTCGCCGATGCCGCCGGTTCGACGGCCGAGGAACTGTTCCGCATCGCCTACGCGGCGGGGGCCCGCGGCGAGGACCCCGAGTCAGCGCTTCGCGCTGTCGCCCGGGCGCACGCCGAGGCCCTCGCCGCGGCGCAGGCCCAACGGGATCGGGAGCCGGCCGGCCGGTACGCCGATCCGTCGAACCCCACCTGATCCGGAAGCCGACAGACCCTTCGTCAGGCCATCAGCCGACCCGACCCTGATCAGTCGAACCAAAGGGGGTCCTAAACTTCCCAGAACGTCCGCTTCGGCCGCCGGTGATCGGCCGCCGCGCTGATCATCTCGGCGAAACCGCGCCCGAATTGCCGGTTTCGGCGCCGAGTTGATCAGCCTGATCCTGGCAAGCCGAACCGAGATCCGCATCGGCAGTCGAAGATTGCTGCTTATGTGGATCTCGGAGCGATGCCTGCGGCTGTCAGGCGCCGAGCCGCAGGTTCACCCTTGGTGGGATGGCCCCGCCAGGGCCTATGGGCCGTTCAGTCGAACCCCCGGGCGACCGAAATGCCCGAAAGGCCCATTTTCGCACCCCTCGACCCAACCCTGCGCTGATCCAAGACCCATTTCCAGGGCTGTTTTGTCCGATTCCGTTGGTCTTGGATCAGCGCAACCCGCCGGGCTCGGCCGGCAACGACGAACCCGCCCGCACGGCCAGGTTCACCAGCCTGAGGGGCCGCCCCCCGGGGCCGACCCGCCGTTCCAAGGCCCATCTTCGACGCCGTTTTGTCCGGTCCCTGGGCCCTGGATCAGCGCCAGACCCGGGGCCGCCCGGTGGCGAGCCGCGGACCCGGACCTCAGCTGACGTCCCGCCGCCGGAACCCGACGACGCCGATCGCCATGAGGGCGGCCGCGACCAGCGTCAGCACCACCATCGGGGTCCAGTCCATGGCGGCGACCGGCACCTGCGGCACGTGGCTGTACGGGGACAGGTTCATGATCCACTGAGGCAGCTGCAGCAGTTCGCCGAGCTGCCCGAG
>DATDBV010000374.1:0-8238 GCA_036524715.1 Nakamurella sp.
TCCGGCCGGGCTGATCAACGCGGCATCTAACCCGGCAAACGGGCGCGGTTTCGCCGAGATGATCAGCCCGACGAGTCCGGCGGCGCCGGTGCCGTCCCATCAGGGCAGGGTGAACCCGTGGCTCGGCGCCTTGGCCGCACGCGATGGTTCCGAGATCCACATGAGCAGCCTTCTTCGACTGCTGGGGTGGATCTCGGCGTCACCGCCCACGGCCCGGCGTCGCCGCGCTGATCTGTGACCCAGGGAACTGGGCAAAACGGCGTCGGAAATGGGTCTTGGATCAGCGCAGGGTGGGTCGGGGGGCCGACAATGGGCGTTTCGCGCATTTCGGGCATCGGGGGTTCGATTGAACCGCGCCGGGCCGAACAGGGTCGCCAGAACTGGCCCTTTCGGGCACTCGGGCGCGGTTTCGCCGGGATGATCAGTCCGACGGGTCCGGCAGCGCCGGTGCTGCCCCGTCTCGGGCCAGCTGGGCGATCTCCACCGCCTTGTCGATGTAGACCCGGTAGCCCCGATCGGCCCGCAGCCCGTGCACTTCGGACGTGTCCAGGCTGCCCATATAGTCCAGGATCTGCCGGCTGAACACCTGGCCGGGCACCAGCACCGGGAAGCCCGGCGGGTAGGGCGTCACGTAGGTCGCGGAGACGACGTCGTGTCCGTTGTCCAGCTTCTCCCGGATCTGCTCGGGCATCAGGTACTCGCACAGGCCGTCGTCGTAGGACAGGAAGAACGCCCGACGCACGTCCCCCTCCGGTGTTGCCGCAGTCGCCTCCGTTGATGAAGGCGGCGGCCGGAACGCGTCGTGGAAGGCGGAGAAGTCCGGTAAAAGCGCGGACCCACTGGTCAACCGGCGGACCTCGAACTCATGAGCCGCGCGCTCGGCCAGACTCATGTCGGTGACCTTCTCGTCGAGTTCCCGGGCGATCTTGACCAGCACCTCGATCAGGTAGGCCACCGAGCTGCGGGTGGTGCCGATGTTGGTCATGAACAGCACGCAGTTGCGGCTGGTCTTGTTGATCTGCACGCCGTGCCGGTCCATCAAGTGAACCCGCTTGAAGGTGTCCCCGTCGATGCCGGTGGCGCCGATGAAGATGGTCACCCGGCAGGGGTCGAGCGCGAACTCGTCGGTGGCCCAGGCCAGCTGCATGTTCTTCAGGCCCGACCGCAGCGGCTGCCCGATGCCGGACGGCCGGTACTGCTCCGGGATCAGGTCGGCGGTGGTCAGGCAGCGCATGTATTTGCGCAGCAGCGGGTGGTTGTCCACGGCGTCCCGCAGCCGCATGGCGTACTCGACCTGCTTTTGCACCAGCTCGAAGCCCTCGAGGGCGGCCTGCCGGCGGCCCAGGTCCAGTGAGGCCAGGATCTGATAGTTCGGCGACGTCGAGGTGTGCGCCATGTACGCCTCGTGGAAGGTCTCCTCGACCTTCTGCCCGAAGTCCTGGTCGAAGACGTGGATCATCGAGCCCTGCCGCAGCGAGGTCAGCGTCTTGTGGGTGGATTGGGTGGCGTAGACCCGCACCCGGGCCTGGGCCGGGTCCGGGATCAGCTGGGTGTTCAGTAGTTCCTCGTCCGACGCCCCCCGGATCTGCTGGCTCCAGGCCTCGTAGACCTTGCGATACTGCGGGTCGCGCAGCTTGGCCAACAGCGAGCCGGCCGAGTGCATGCCGGTCCGCGGCCGGTACACCGGGTGGAACCGGGCGAACGCGAACCAGGCCTCGTCCCACAGAAAGACCAGATCGGGCTTGATGGCCAGGCACTCCTGCATGACCCGCTCGACGTCATACACGATCCCGTCGAACGTGCAGTTGGTCAGCATCAGCATTTTGACCCGGTCGAGTTTGCCGGCCCGCCGAAGCTCCAGCAGCTGGGCCTTGATCGACCGCAGCGGCACCGCTCCGTAGATCGAGTATTCGCCCAGCGGGTAAGCGTCCAGGTAGATGACGTGCGCGCCGGACAGCATCAGCCCGTAGTGGTGGGACTGGTGGCAGTTGCGGTCGACCAGCACGATGTCGCCGGGCTGCACCAGCGCCTGGCAGACGATCTTGTTCGCCGTCGACGTGCCGTTGGTCGCGAAGTAGGTCTGCCGGGACCCGAACGCCTTGGCCGCCAGGTCCTGCGCCTCCCGCAGCGGACCGGTCGGCTCCAGCAGCGAGTCGAGGCCGCCGCAGGTCGCCGACGTCTCGGCCAGGAAGATGTCCAGGCCGTAGAAGTCGATCATGTCCTTGATCCAGTGCGAGTTCACGATCGACTTGCCCTGCGAGATGGGCAGCGCGTGGAACACCCCGGTCGGCCGATGGCTGTACTTCTGCAGGGCGTTGAAGAACGGCGCCTGGTAGCGCTCCTGGATGCCACCCAGCAGGCTCAGATGCAGCTCGAGCGTGCCCTCGCGGGAGTGGAAGATCCGCCGGAAGTCGTGGCTGAGCCAGCCGGCGACGTCCTCCAGAGTGATCTCGGTCATCAGGTACAGGTCGAGCTCGGGCCGGATGCCGATGAGCGCCTTGCCCAGCAGTTCGGCGCGCTCCTCGACCGAATGCTCCATCAGGTCCCCCGGGGAGCGCTCGTCGACGAAATGCGCAACCGCCGACATGTCCCGTCCCGAGTGCTGGGCGAACCGCCGCTTGATGACGCAGGCCTGCAGGCTGAAGTTGATCCGCGCGGCGATCACCGCGTCCTCGAAGCTGGGCACCACCACGATCTCGTAGATGAACTCGTCGTCGTGGCGCCGCCAGGCCCGCAGTTCGGCACGCAGGGCACGCTCCTGCGCCTCGGTCATATCCTCGACGACGAGCACCTCGAAGTACGGGCGCTGCGGGGCAGTCGTCGAGTCACTGACGCCTGGCTGGTCCAGCTGATCGGTGATCGCCGCGGCGACCGACCAGGGGATGCCGTTGCGGAACGTGTCGCTGGCCAGGGCGCGGCTGACGCTGGCCACGGCTCGGGCGAACCGGGTGTACTTGCCTGCCGAGAACAGGCGTCGACCGGCCTGGAAGGCCTGCGGGCCGGGGAACGCCCAGTACCGCTCGATCGGACTGAGCCGGTCGATCAGGTCGGCGACCCGGTCGACATGCGCATCCAGCGGACGGTCGGCCGAGGCCGCGTCGGCCAGCCGCTCGGCGGCTTCTTCGAGGGTGGACCAGGTGTCCTTGCGGTACTGGGAGAGATTGTTGTAGCCCTGCAGCACTTTGCCTGCGCCGTTCATCTGCCGCGCCCCCTTGCGGGTGAGTCCGGGTCCGCCCGCAGGTGCGCGGCCGTCCCGTTCACCATCTTGCGCGTGGTCGTCAGGCTCTGCCAGAGAGCGCTGAACCGCGCCAGCGACCGACAAGCCGGTCAGAACGCCAGGGCGAGCCCCGGATCGGCCAGCAGCGCGCCGACGTCGGCCAGGAACTGCGAGCCCTGCTGCCCGTCGATCACCCGGTGGTCGAAGGACAACGCGAGCTGGCAGACCGTGCGGACGGCCAGCTGCCCGTCCACCACCCAGGGTGCGTCCTTGATCGCGCCGACGGCCAGGATCGCGGACTGGCCGGGGTTGATGATCGGGGTGCCGGTGTCGACCCCGAAGACGCCCACGTTGGTGATGGTGAAGGTGCCACCGGTCAGCTGGGCCAGCGTGGTGTCGCCGGCCCGGGCGGTCGCGGTCAGCTCCTGCAGGGCCCTGGCCAGGTCCGCGACGTTCATGGCGTCGGCGTCCCGGATGACCGGGACGATCAGCCCCCGGTCGGTGGCCGCGGCGATGCCCAGGTGCAGGTAGTCCTTGACCAGGATCTGATCATGGCCGTCACCGCCGGTCTCGTAGACGGCGTTGATCTCCGGCGTGCGCCGGGCGGCCAGGCAGACCGCGCGGGCGACGAAGGCCAGCGGGGTCAGGTTCGTTCCGGCGAACTCCGGCCGGGCCTTCAGCCGCTCCCGCAGCTCCATCAGCGGTGTGACGTCGATCGTCAGGAACTCGGTGACGTGCGGCGCCGTGAACGCGCTGGTCACCATGGCCGCGGCCGTCGCCCTGCGGACGCCGGTGACCGGGATCCGGTGCTCGCGGACACCGCCGACCGCCCCGACGGAGCCGGCCGGCGCGGAACCGGCGCGGACGTCGGCCTCGTGTTGCACGTCCTCCCGGGTGATCACGCCGTCGCTGCGGCTGGCGTGCACCGACCGCAGATCGATGCCCAGATCCTTGGCGAGCTTGCGCACCGGTGGGGTGGCCAGCGGGGCCTTCGAGGTCGCGTCACCGGGCGCCGGACCGCCCTTCGACGGGGCCGGTGCGGGCCGGGAGGCGAGCGGTGCGGGTGGGGACGACGGGGCCGGCGGCGACGGGACAACCGGCGGCGCGGGGGCAACCGGCGGCTGGGCGTCCGCGGCTGGCCTGGCCGGGGGGTCCGCGGCGGACCCGGCCGACGCTCCGCGGCGGGCCCGGCGCCCACCCGAGCGTCCGGCCGGCAGGTAACCGACCAGGGTCGCGATCCGGCCGTCGGCGGTGACCTCGCCGATCTTCGATCCGGCGTCGGCCTCCGGAGCGGATGGTCCGCCCGATCCATCCGGGGCGCCGGTCTCGATGGTGATGATCGGCGTGCCGACCTCCACCGTGGCGCCCGGCTCGGCGAGAAGTTCGTGCACCCGGCCGGCATAGGGCGACGGCAGTTCGACGGCGGCCTTGGCGGTCTCGATCTCGACGATGATCTGGTTGACGGTCACGATGTCGCCGGCGGCCACCCGCCAGCCGATGATCTCCGCCTCGGTCAGGCCCTCGCCCGCATCCGGCATGCGGAACGTCTCGAGCCGACCCGCCGATGTCACTGAAGTTGATGTCACGTGTCCTCGAAACAGGTCAGTAGGCCAGCACGCGGTCGACGGCGTGCAGCACCTTGTCCAGGTCGGGCAGGTATTCGTCCTCGACCCGGCTCGGCGGGTAGGGGGTGTCGTAGCCCGCGACGCGCAGCACCGGTGCGGCCAATGAGTAGAAGGCCTCCTCGGTGACCCGGGCCGCGATGTCGGCGGTGATCGAGGATTCCCGAGGGGCCTCGGACACCACGACCAGGCGCCCGGTCTTGCGGACCGACTCGACCACCGGGTCCAGGTCCAGCGGGGACAGGGTGCGCAGGTCGATGATCTCCAGCGAGTGTCCCTCGGCCTGTGCGGCGTCTGCCGCGGCGGACAGGACAGGCATGCTCGAGCCGTAGGACACGACAGTGACGTCGGTGCCGGCGCGGCGGACGACGCTGGTGAAGCAGGCCGGCGGCCACGGATCGCCGGGAACCCGGCCGGGGTGCCGGTCGGGGTCCAGGTCGCCCTTCTCCCAGTACCGGCGCTTGGGCTCGAAGAAGATGACCGGGTCGTCGCAGGCGATGGCCGCGCGGAGCATGTCGTAGGCGTCCTGCGGGTTCGAGCAGGCGACCACCCGCAGCCCACCGATGTGGCAGAAGAAGGACTCGGGCGACTCGGCGTGGTGCTCGACCGCGCCGATCCCGCCGCCGAACGGGATGCGGATGACCATCGGCATCGACCAGGCGCCCTGGGTCCGGTAGGTGATCTTGGCGACCTGCGAGATGATCTGGTCGAAGGCGGGGAAGACGAACCCGTCGAACTGGATCTCGGCGACCGGCCGGTAGCCGCGCATCGCCAGCCCGACGGCGGTGCCGACGATGCCGGACTCGGCCAGCGGGGTGTCGAGCACCCGATGATCGCCGAAGTCCTTCTGCAGGCCGTCGGTCACCCGGAAGACGCCGCCGAGCCGGCCGACGTCCTCGCCCATCACGATGACCTTCGGATCGTCTTCCATCGCCGAGCGCAGGCCGGCGTTGAGCGCCTTCGCGAGCGTGGTGGTCGTGGTGGCCATCAGCTCTCGCCTCCGTCGGCGAACCCGGCCAGGTACTCCGCGTGCTCGCGCTGCTGCGCCTGCAGGCCGGCGTGCGGCTCGCTGTAGACGTGGGCGAACATCCGGTCGGGGGCCGGTTTGGGCATCTGCATGCAGAAGGTGCGAAACCGCGCGGCGAGGTCGTCGGCCTCGGCGGCCACCTCGTCGAAGAAGGCCTGGTCAGCCAGGCCCTCCCGGGCCAGGTGCACCCGGACCCGCTCGATGGGGTCGAGCAGCTTCCAGTGCTCCTCCTCGGCGGCCATCCGGTACCGGGAAGGGTCGTCGGAGGTGGTGTGCGCGTCCATCCGGTAGGTGAAGGCCTCGATCATCACGGGGCCGTTGCCGGATCGGCATTCGTCCAGCGCCCACCCGGTGACGGCCAGGCAGGCGAGCACGTCGTTGCCGTCGACCCGGACCCCTGGGAAGCCGTAGCCGGTCGACCGCTCCCAGAGCGGGACCCGGGACTGGCGGGCGACCGGTTCGGAAATCGCCCACTGGTTGTTCTGGCAGTAGAAGACGATGGGCGCGTCGAAGGCGGCTGCGAAGACCATGCCCTCGTGCACGTCGCCCTGGCTGGTGGCGCCGTCGCCGAAGAAGACGATGGTGGCCTCGTCGGTGCCGGCATCCCGCCCGCCACCCGACGAACCGACGACACCTTCGCCGTGCGAACCGATGACGCCTTCGCCGTGCGAACCGATGACACCGTCGAATTTCTGACCCATCGCGTAGCCGGTGGCGTTGAGCACCTGGTTGCCGATGACGATGGTGTATCCGTTGAACCGGGTCTGTTTCGGGTTCCAGCCGCATTGGTCGGTGCCCCGGAAGATGCCCAGGAGGTCGGTGGGATCCACGCCTCGACACCAGGCGACGCCGTGCTCCCGGTAGGAAGGGAAGGCCATGTCCGCGGGGCGCATGGCCCGGCCGGCGCCGATCTGTGCGGCCTCCTGGCCGAGCAACGGCACCCAGATGTTCAGCTGCCCCTGCCGTTGCAGGGCGTTGCCCTCCCGGTCGAACCTGCGGACCAGCACCATGTCCCGGTACAGGCCGCGTAGCAGTTCGCCGGTGATCTCGAAGGGGAAGTCCTCGTGCGGGGTGAACACGCCCTCGGGGGACAGCAGCTGGACCAGGTCCTCGCCGTGACTGGTCGCCCGCAGCCCGGCGATCACCTCGGACGGAGTCGGCCGCCCCCGCAGCCCGGCCGCGCCGCGGGCGGCGGCCTGCACGACGGACGTCGGGTGATACGGATCGGCCCCCCGCGCGGTCGGGGGTTCGGACGGCGCCCGTTCCGATGCCATGCACGTCTCCTCACTCGTTCGGGCCGACCCCCGGGATCGCCGGGAATCGGCACCGACGCGGCCCCGGAAGCGGTGCGTCAGCACAGGGCCCGTCGGCGTTGACGGTGGCTGTGAACGGTGCAGTCGGGTGGATCGCACCCGCAACCGCCCCGCTCGACACCTTCGATAGTGGCACGAAGGGCGCCGGTAATCGACCTGCGCCACGTCCGACATTCGGACCTGCGACGGTCGGGACCTGCGGCGTTGCCGGGCCGGGCGTACCACTGGACACCTGGCGACTCGGCCGCGCCGCACCCGGCCGGCCCCGGGCCGGCGGTCCCGGCGCGGGTCCGGCCGGTGCGACATACGATCAGAACTTCGCCGTGGTCGCCTGACCTCGGCCTCTCGGACCACGGAGGTCGGTATGGAACTGGAGCACCGGTTCGAGGTTCCGGTGGGTGTCGAGAAGGCCTGGCTCGCCCTGCTGGACATGGAGCAGGTCGGTCCCTGCTTCCCCGGGGCGATCCTCGACCACGTCGACGGCGCCGAGTTCAGCGGCTCGGTCAAGATCAAACTGGGCCCGATCCGGATGACGTACAAGGGCCATGCCCGGATCGTGGAGAAGGACGAGGCCGCGCACCGGGCCAGGATCGAGGCGACCGGCAACGCAGGTGGCTCCACGTCCACCGCGGCCATGCTGGTCACCGCGACCGCGACCGCACTGGCGCCCAACCGCACCCGGGTCGACCTGGTGACCACCCTGTCGCTGACCGGCCGGCCGGCCCAGTTCGGTCGGGGCGTCATGGTCGACGTCGGCAACAAGCTGATCGGCCAGTTTGCCGACTGCGTGTCCAACAAACTGGCCGGGCACGATGCCGGCGGGGCCGAACTCGTCGACGTGACCAACCCCGACGAGGTGGCCGCCGACTACGTCGCCCCCGCGCCGGCCACCGCGGCCGCTACCGGAACTCAGCAGCCCGCCGCGGCCGGCGGCGAACTCGACCTGTTCTCGGCGACCGCGGCCCCGATCCTCAAGCGGGTGGTGCCGATCGTCGCCGGGATCATCGCCCTGATCCTGCTGCGCAAGTTGTTCAAGCGGCGCCACGACGAGGACGCCGC
>DATDBV010000375.1:0-8137 GCA_036524715.1 Nakamurella sp.
CGCTCCCGGGCCGGGAGGGATTTCCGGTAGACCAGCAGCGCGGGCAGGCCCCGCACCGCCAGCAGCAGCAGGAGGAAGACCAGCAGTCGCGCCGGATTCTCCACGATGGAGAGAACGTCCAGCGCCATGCCCGAACTCACGAAGAAGACGGGGATGAAGAAGCCGTACCCGACGGCGTCGAGTTTCTCGTCGAGTTCGCTGGTGTCCCCGGCTGCGGTGCTCCGCAGCACCATGCCGGCGAAGAACGCCCCGAGCGCGGCCTCGACCCCGAAGCGCTCCGTGATGAGCAGCAGGCCGACGAGCAACACGATGGTGATTCGCAGGGTCGACTGCGAGGTGGCGTGGCGGTTCTCGTTGATGATCGCGGCCACCCGGGTTCCCGAGATCAGCCGGGCCAGCCACACCAATGCGAAGGCCAGGCCGGCGATCGAGGCGATGATGAGGGCCTCCCACCAGGTCCGGTAGGCACCGAGGAATAGCGATGTCGCCAGGATCGGGAACAATTCGCCCACCGCGCCTGCGGCGAAAACGAAGCGCCCGAATGTTCCCGCCAGCATGTGCTGTTCGCGCAGAATCGGCAGCAGCGTCCCGAGCGCGGTGGTCGTCAACGCGATCGACACCGGCACAAAGGCGCGCACGAAACCGGTGCGTTCGAGCGCGCCGACGATCAGCACCGCCGCGACGGCGCTGATCATCCAGGCGATCAGGGCCTGCCGGCCGGCCTTCTCCCTGAGCAGGCCGGGTTCCAACTCGTAGCCCGCGAGCAGGAACAGGAATCCGAGGCCCAGACCCGCAACCAGTTGAATGTCGGCGGAATCGGCGAATCCCAGCACATGAGGCCCGATCACCACCCCACCGATGATCAGGAACAACACCTGGGGCGGCCGGCCGGGGATCAGCCGGGAGATGATCGGTGCGATCGCCGCGACCGCCGTCACCAGCAGCAGTGACCACAGGGAACTCTCACTCATCGATCAGCCCTCCCCGGTCGCGGTGTCCGGATCGCCAGCTACCGGTCGACATGCGGTCGCACCCTCTCCTGGAAGGCGGCGCCGGCGGCGGTCACGGCGGCCAGGTCCGCGGGTTGTGCGATGGTTCGGGTGGCGTCCGCGACGATGAGGTCGGCCTGCTCGGCCAGGGCGGACCAGCGGGCGGGATCCGCGGGCAGCACGGCAGCGCAGTTTTCGAGCAACCGCAGCAGGGCGATCGACAGGGTGGGTTCGGCGGACCCATACCGGCGGATCAGCCCGCACATGGTGGCCAGATAGTCGGGGAATCGGCGCCCGGGCACGATCACCGCGGCGCCGCCGGGATCGGCGGTGACCCAATCGCCCAAGGGTCGCACCGCCAACGCGCCAAAGATGACCGATAGGTGGTCGACGGCCTGCACCGCCGTGTACGGATCGTTCACCGCCGGAGACAAGGCCTTGCAGGCCATGTCGACCAGTTGCCGGATTCCGAGTGCCGCGTCCTGTTCGAGGGTTCGTTCGAAGCCGATCCGAACCGACTGATCCAGTTCTGAGCGGGCGTCCGTGGGATCGACGGCCGGGAGGTCGGCCGTCACCGTCCACGCCCAGCCGAGCACGGTGCCCGCGACGACGTGTTCGCCCACTCGCACGTGCAGCAGGATCACCAGCCGATGGCGGCGCGCCCAGTCCAGCAGGTGGTCGGGGTGCACGGTTTGCAGGTAGCCCGAGCGCCTGGCCGGAATGGCGACCGCCCAGGCGGGCGGGGGTGGTGCCGGGTCCTCCACGACGCCGCCGAGTCGGCTGCGAACGACGGCCAACGTGTCCTTCTCCACCCGCGCGCCGATGGCATCGATCTGGATCGAGTGGGCGAGGTGGTCGGCGAAGTACACCACCATCGCCATGCTGGCGAACAGCAGCACGATCGCGCCGCTGACCGCCACCCGCGGGAACTGCTCGACCCGCGCTCCGGCGGCCAGGCCGACCGTGTACAGGCCGGCCGAGGAATACACGAACGTCGCCACGAACACGCTCAACACGACCTGGTTCGCGCGATCCCGGAGAAACTTGCGCAGCAACCGGGGCGAGAACTGGGTCGAGGACAGTTGCAGGGCCACCACGGTCAGACCCAGGACCAACGCGATCACCGTCACCACGGTGCCGGCGATGATCGTCAACAACGCCCGGGCGTCGTCCGCCGTGCCCTGGAACGCCAACGGCGCCAGCGGTGAACCGGGGGCGACATCGATGACGGACACCGCGAACCCGACCAGCAAGGCGGCCACCGCGCTGATCCCCGGCCACACCCACAGGGATCCGTTCACATACTCCCGGACCGCCCCCCGGTTGACCATCAGAACCTCCCTGAACCTGCACGGTGCCGACACCGGCCGATGGGACGATCCCACCGCGAATTGCCGCCTGCCCGCCGCGCACGGGGCCTTGCCCACAGCACGTCCACCAGAGGCGACCGGCCGGACCAGCAGTACAGCCGTCAGGAGCAGGGCGAAGCGGCCGAGCCAAACCCTAAACAGCAGAGCGCAGGTCGAGGGCCCGGAGACGCGGTTGGCGGACGCCGTGCACTTCGACGACCAGCAATCGTCTGCGGTCCTCATCCAGCCGCGCCATCAGATCAGGCGTCGTCGGAGGCGGGGCGCGGGCGCGCGGTGGCGGCCACGTGCACGCGGCCGTCGCGGACCTCGACGTCGAACACGTCGATGGGCAAGGCGTTGCCGCCCCCGGCATCGATCACGTCGCCCGTGTCGAGGTTCCACACCTGCTTGTACATGGGCGAGGACAGCGTCGGGACGATCATGCCCTCGACCCCGTCCTTGCCGGGGATCAGGTGCGAGCCCACGAGGCCCCGGGACAGGATGTTGGTGCCCGAGTACGGGTCGTGCTGCTGGACGGCGTGCACGCTCCCGTCCTCGAGCAGGAAGACGCCGATCTGCGTGCCGTCCGGGAGCAGCGCCGCGGCGCCGCGCTCGACGGCGAGGGCCGAGACGGGGCAGATGGGAACCATGTCGACGCTCTTGGCGGTCGTGTTCATCGGTTCTCCTCGAGGGACTCGTCGGCGCCGGCCGCGGCGAACGCGTGGGCACGAGCCTCCAGAGGCGACGGGTACGAGACGGCGTCGGCCGCGGTGGCGGGGCGGACCTGGCCGCGCTCGGGCACGAACCGCAGGTCGGGGTCGGCCGCATCGGGCGCGTTGACGAATGAGACGAACTTGGCGGCGCGCTCCGGATCGCGGACCGCCTCGGCCCACTCGTCGACGTAGGTGTCGGCGTGGCGCTGCATGGCCGCCTCGAGCTCCGCGCCGATCCCGAGGGTGTCGTCGACGATCACGCGGCGCAGCTCCTCGATGCCGCCGGGACGCTCCTCGACCCACCGGGCGGTGCGCTGCAGCTTGTCGGCCTCGCGGACGTAGAGCATGAGGAAGCGATCGATGCACCGCACGAGCGTCTGGTCGTCGAGGTCCTCGACGAGCAGCTTGCCGTGCGCGGGCTGCGCGCCGCCGTTGCCGCCCACGTACAGGTTCCAGCCGCGGTTGGTCGCGATCACGCCGACGTCCTTGGCCTGCGCCTCGGCGCACTCGCGCGCACAGCCGGAGACGCCGAGCTTGATCTTGTGCGGGGACCGCAGGCCGCGATAGCGCTTCTCGAGGGAGACGGCCATCGTGGTCGAGTCCTGCACGCCGTAGCGGCACCAGTTGGTGCCCAGGCACGACTTGACCATGCGCAGCGACTTGCCGTACGCGTGGCCGGACTCGAACCCGACGTCGACGAGGCGCTTCCAGATCTCGGGGAGCTGCTCGAGGCGGACCCCGAACATGCCGATCCGCTGGGCGCCGTTGATCTTGACGTACAGGCCGTAGTCCTTGGCCACCTGGGCGAAGACGAGCAGCTTCTCGGGCGTCACCTCGCCCGCGGGCATCGCGGGGATCACCGAGTACGTGCCGTCCTTCTGGATGTTCGCCATGACGTGGTCGTTGGTGTCCTGCAACGCGCCGAGCTGGCGCCCAACGGGGCTGTGCCGCCGGCCCGTGATGGCCCCGAGCGTCGCGAGGATCGAGGCGACGACGGGCCGGCACACGTTGCAGCCGCGGCCGGTGCCGAAGGCCGCGACGACCTCGCTGAAGGTCCCCTGGCCGCCCAGCTGGACGAGTTCGAACAGGTCGGCGCGGGGAACGTCGAAGTGCTCGCACAGGGCGCGGGAGACGGTGATGCCGGTCTTCTCGAGCTCCTGGTTGAGGATCTTGGTGAGCGTGGGCACACACGAGCCGCACACCGTCCCGGCCTTGGTGCGCTCCTTGATCGCGCCGACTGTGTGACACTCGTGCTTCGTGACGGCGTTGCGGATCGTGCCCGCGTTGACGTTGCAGCACGAGCACACGACCGCGTCGTCGGGGAGCGCGGTGTCGGCCATCGCGGCGCCCTCGGGCGCGATCACGGCGGACGGGTCGGCGCCGAGTTCGCGGCCGATCAGCGGACGCAGCTGGGAGTACAGCTCGATGTCGCCGACGAACACGCCGCCCAGCAGGTGCTTGGCGTCGTCGGCCATCACGAGCTTGCGGTACTTGCGATTGACGGGGTCGACGAACGACACCTCGAGCGCGTTGGGGCTGAAGGCGTTGACATCGCCGAAGGCGGCCGCGTCGACGCCCACTCCCTTGAGCTTGGTGCCCTCGTCGGCGCGATGATGGGTGCGCTCGCCGCCCAGGAAGCGGTCGACGACGACGTCGGCCATGTCGTTTCCTGGGGCGATGAGGCCCGCGCACACGCCGTGGAAGGACGCGCACTCGCCGATGGCCCAGATCGCCGGGTCGGAGGTCTTGCAGGTGTCGCCGACGACCACGCCGCCGCGCTCGTCGGTCGCGAGCCCTGCCTCGCGGGCCACGCGGTCGCGCGGGCGGATGCCGGTGGAGAAGACGACGACGTCCACGGGCAGCTCGGTCTCGTCGGAGAGGTACGCGGTGCCCATCGCACCGTCGCCCGCGGGGGTGAAGCGGGTGGCCCCGACGCCCGTGCGCACATGGATCCCGAGGTCCTTGATGGGCAGGCGCAGCATCTCGCCCCCGCCCTGGTCGAGCTGGACGCTCATCAGGCGGTCGGCGAACTCGACGACGGTGGTGTCGACGTCCATGTTCTTCAGGGCCGCGGCGGCCTCGAGCCCGAGCACGCCGCCGCCGACGACCATGCCCCGCAGCGGACGCCCGAGGGCCTTGCCGCGTGTCGTGACCCACTCGGCCAGGCGCTCGAGGTCCTCGACGGTGCGGTAGCTGAACGAGCCGGGCAGGTCCTTGCCCTCGGCGCGCGGCGCCCACGCCCACGAGCCGGTCGCAAGCACGAGGCGGTCGTAGGAGTAGGTCGTCCCGGAGGCGGTCGTCACGATCTGGGCGTCGCGGTCGATCGCCTCGACCTTGTCGCTCGTGACGAGCGTGATCCGCGGGTCGTCCCACACGGAGGTGTCGAGGGCGAGCAGGCTCGCGTCGTGGCTCGTGAACCAGTCGGACAGGTGCACGCGGTCGTAGGGCTGCTCGGCCTCCTCACCGATGACGGTGAGGTGCCAGGAGCCGTCGGGGTCCTGGGTGCGCAGCCGGTCGGCGAAGCGGTGGCCGGTCATGCCGCCGCCGGCCACGAGGATGCGGGCGTCGGTCAGATCGGGCGCCGGCGTCGCGGAGCTGATCAGCGGCGATGCATCGACGGGCGCGGTGGTGTCGGTAGAACTCATGGCGGCGATCACGAACCTTCGGGGTGAGGGTGCGAACCTGCTCCTGGAGTCTAGGGTGGCCCGGACAACACAGGGATGATCGAGGGAGGGATTTCGGGCCTTCCGGCCGCCTGGCAAGGACACAAACTCCTCCCTCGATTCGTCGGCCGGTTCGCAGTCAGCGCTCCTGCACGTTCCAGGGCGGCGCCGATGCTTGCGCCGGCCTTCGGGCGCGGTCCGCCGGCTCACCACCGGGCAGGATCCCCGGTTCGGGCCTGCCGGTCGCCTCGATGACCAGGGCGTCGAGCCATGTCCGGGTTGCGGAAATCGCTTGGCTCGGCGGTGTCCGGGTGGCCGCGCCGGTGATTTCGGCGATCATTTGCGCTCCGAGCGTGGTCGACGCGGCGGTGCGAAGACGGGACAGCTCCGGACCCAGGACGTCGAGGCCGCCGGCCTCGGCCGGGGCCACCCGGAAGGCGGCCGCTGCGGCGAGGCACTCGATCGCGACCCGCTCGTCGCCGATGCGGTGGGCGAGGACCGCAGTCGCCTCCAGTGCCTCGGATCGAAATGGCCTGGTACCGAGGCGGTGCAGCAGGGTGAACACCTCCCGCAATGTGTCGCCGGCCAACGCGTCGTCGCCGCAGATCAGGAGGGTCTGGGCGGCGCGGACCAGGGCCATCACCAGAACTGCGGGCAGCGGGAACCGTCGCGCGGCCGCCACGGCATCGCCGGCGGCAGCGGCGGCCCGACCGAGCTCACCCGCCGTGGCCAGGACCAGCGCCAGCGCTGCCTGCGCGTGGGCCACATGTACATCGCCTTCGGCGCCGTAGGCGATGGCCGTTTCGAACTCCGCCTTGGCCGCGGCCGGATCGTGTTCGGCCAGGGCCACCCACCCCAACGCATGGTGAAATGCGGCCGCCCTGGCCGGCTGTTGGATCAGTCGCAGCCCGGTCAGGTATTCGGACCGGGCGGCGGCCCGATCACCCCCGAAGGAGGCCAGTTCGCCACGGAAGAAGTGCGCCCACGATCGGCACCCGTCGTCGTCGGCTGCTTCGGCCAACGCCATTGCCGAGTCGATCAGCTCCGCGGCGCGCTCGCGGGGACCGAGCTCCCACGAGACCAGCAGGAGCCCGAGACCCATGGCGACCTCGGCGCGGGCGAGCACGTCGTTGCCGCCCAGCGCCAGGGCACGCTCCAACAATTGCACCGCCTCCGGGCGGCCGGTCCAGGCCCAGTACGGCCACAGGCCGCTGAGCAACTGCCGGGCCGCGTCCCCGTCGCCGTCGGCCAATGCGTTGGCGACAGCAGCGCGCAGGTTGTCCTCGTCGGCCGCGACTCGGCGGCTCCAGGTCGCGGTCACGAACCTCGATGTGCGCCACCCGGCAGCCAGCCGACAGAAGTGCGCACGGTGCCGTCGCCTCGCCGCCACCCGCTCACCGGCCTCCACGAGACGCTCCGCACCGTAGGCCTGCACCGTCTCCAGCAGTCGGTAGCGAGCCTCGCCATCGTGGTGGCGAGCCTGGACAAGAGACTTGTCGACGAGACGGAAGAGCAGGTCCTCCGCGGTGCCGCCGGCGTGGTCCAGACCGATGACTGCGGTGGCGGCGGCCAGGTCGAAGTCCGTCGGGAACACGGACAGGGCGCGCAGTCCGGCCTGGTCACCGGGCGCCAACAGTTGGTAGCTCCAGTCCATCGTGGCCCGCAGTGTCTGGTGGTGCGGCAGAGCCGTCCGGGAGCCCGCCGTCAGCAATGCGAAGCGGTCATCGAGCCGCTCGGCGATCTGGCGGGTCGGCAGCGCGCGCAGCCGCGCGGCGGCAAGCTCCAGCGCGAGCGGGATGCCGTCGAGCCGACGGCAGATCTTCTGCACGTCTTCGGCGTTCTGCGGGGTCAGTCCAAATCCCACCTGCGCCCCCTTGGCCCGCTGACAGAACAGCGCGACGGCCGAGGAGTCGGTCAGTTCATGCGGCGCACACGATCCAGCGGGTGGCAGCGACAGCGGCTGGACGGGCCAGAGGACCTCGCCATCCACGGCCAGCGGTTCCCGGCTGGTCGCCAGCACGGTCAACCCGGGGCAGTGGCGGAGCAGGGTCTCCGCGACCCTGGCCGCCTCGGCCAGGAGATGCTCACAGTTGTCGAGCACCATCAGGACCCTTCTATCGGAGAGGTATTCGGCAAGGTGGCGCAGGGCCGCACCGTGCCCGGCCACGCCGAGCCGCCGGGCGACCTCCACGTCGACCCGGGCGTCGGGCTCCAGGGGTGCCAACTCAACCAACTGAACCGCGTCCCAGAGGTCCAATTGGTCGACCGCGAGTTGCAGGGCCAGCCTCGTCTTGCCGACCCCACCGACGCCGGTCAGGGTGAGCAGGCGCGTGTCGGCGAGCGCCGCGGTGAGCGCCGCGAGGTCCTCGTCCCGGCCCACCAGCGGGTTCAGCGCCGACGGCAGTCCGAGGCCGCCCGATCCC
>DATDBV010000376.1:0-6650 GCA_036524715.1 Nakamurella sp.
TGCTCGACGGCTGAGGTCAACGACCCCGTTCGTCCGCGGTCGCGTCCGCCGGCCGCGGCTGCACCGGAACCCTCCGCAGCCACAGCCGGATGCCCTGCCAGCGGATCAGCGCGCTGGTCCGCAGCGTGAGCAGCGGCCGGCGCAGCACCGCGCGGACGGCCGCACCGGTGGTCAATGGTCGGCCGGGTCCGGTCAGGGTGGCCACGAACGGCGTGCCTTCGCCCTGGCGCAGGGTGATGGCCACCGACAGCCGCGCGCCGGGCAGCGGGGTGCGCATCGTGTAGGTGCCGCCCATCGGCAGGAATGGCGAGACGTAGAACTGCTTGTCCACCCGGTCCGCGCCGGTCCCGTCAGGTCGTAGCAGGTATACATGCCGGCCGCGGTAGGTGTTGTGCACCTCGGCGATCACCGCCACCAGCTCCTCCCCATCGCCCGCCGCGCGCAGGCAGTAATAGACCGAGAGCGGGTTGAACACATGCCCGAACGACCGCGGGCAGGTCAGCAGCAGGACCCGGTCGGTGTCCAAACCATGCTCGGCCAGCAGCGCCCGGGCATTGCCGGCCAGGGTCGCGGAAGGGTCGCCGAAATGGTCCCGCGGCTGGAACCGGACGAACCGGCGCAGCGCCCGGGGCAGCTCCGGCGGATCGTCGAGATCGATGAGCCAGTAGCAGGTGCGGTAGGCGAATCGCCGGTCCACGCCGGCCGGCGCCGCCGCGGTGCGGCGGTGCGTCGTCGTGGCGTCATAGATCCGCGGCGCCAGCGCGCCCGCCGCGCGGGGTCGACGGGCCCAGGTGACCGGGAGCGAGGAGGTCACCAGCCGGCCCCCAGCGACGCGGCCGCCCGCACGCCGGACACGCAGCCGTCCTCGTGGAAGCCCCAGCCCTGCCAGGCCCCGGCGAAGGCCAGCCGGTCGGTGTTGATCAGGTCTAGTTCCCGCTGAGCGGCGACCGATTCTTGGGTGTAGGCGGGATGGGCGTAGGTCATCCGGTCCAGCACCGCGGCCGGATCGACGGCATCGTCGTCGTTGAGGGTGACCACGTAGTCGCGTTCGTCGTCGATGCGCTGCAGCCGGCTGATGTCGTAGCTGATCCGAACCCGTGCCGGATCGGCCCGGCAGTGCGCCATCCGGTAGTTCCACGACGCCCGCGCCCGAGTCGCCCGGGGCAGCACGGAGGAGTCCGTGTGCAGCAAGGCGGTGCTGGGCAGGTACTCGAACGCGCCGAGCAGCCGGTTCTCGTCGACCGTGGGCGCGGCCAGCATCGACAGCGACTGATCCGGGTGACACGCCAGCACCGCGTGGTCGACCTGATGGACCGTGTCGGCGTCGTCCCGGATCATGATGCCGTCCAGCTGCCGGCGCACGGACCGGATCGGGGTGGCGGTGTGCGCCGCGGTGAGGTTCTTGGCCGCCTGCTCCACGTAGGTCCTGGATCCGCCGACGACCGTCCGCCACTGAGGCGAGCCGGTGACGGTGAGCGCCCCGTGGTTGTCCAGGAAGGTGAACAGGTACCGAGCCGGGTACCCGCGGGCCCCGTCGAACCCGCACGACCACACCGCCGCGACCATCGGCAGCAGGAAATGGTGGGCGAAGTAGCCGGTGAAACGTCCCCGGCGGAGGAACTCGTCCAAGGTGAGCGTCTCGTCCGAGCCGGCCAGCACCGCCCGGGCGCGCCGGTGGAAGTACTTCACCTGGGCGAGCATCGCCAGGTAGCGCGGCCGCGCCAGCGAACTCGGCTGCGCGAACAGGCCGCCCAAGCCCTTGGCGCCGGCGTACTCCAGGCCGCAGCCGTCGCACCGCACGCTCATCGACATGTCCGAGTCCTGCGTCGCCACCCCCAATTCGGCGAACAGCCGCAGCAGGGTCGGGTAGGTGCGGTCGTTGTGCACCAGGAAGGCGGAGTCCAGGCCGGCGACCTGCCCGTGGGTCAGTGCGACGTCGTGGGTGTGGGCGTGCCCGCCGAGGCGGTCGTCGGCCTCGAACAGATGCACGTCATAGTGGCGCTGCAGCAGGTGGGCGGCGGTGAGTCCGGCCACGCCGGACCCGATCACGGCCACCCTGGGGCGGCCGGACGCGATCGCCGTCATCGCTTCCTCCTCTCCTGATCTGGCCGATATTCGTGGTCGAACCCGGTCTTCGTCGCCGAAACCGGGGCGGCTGGGTCCGCGGCTGATTGCTATACCCCCTGCGGAACCAGATCAGATCACGCTTCGCGGAGCGAATGCATTGTCGATCCGGTCCAAGGGGCGACCAGTAGACTCCCGCGCGGAGGCGTGTCCGAGTGGCCGAAGGAAGCCGCCTTGAAAGCGGCCAGGTGTCAAAGCCTCGGGGGTTCGAATCCCTCCGCCTCCGCTCGGTCCGCCGCTGAGGCGAGATCCACGTGAGCCGCTTTCTTGAGCTGCTGGTGTGGAACTGGGTCGACCGCCCCGGGGTACGACGCGGGCCGGAACTGGTGGTCCGGGGCGGGATCGGATCGCGAGATCCACATGAGCAGCTTTCTTGAGCTGCTGGAGTGGATGTCGGGCGGGGTCGCGTCGGGACCGGGGGGCGATTTGCGTGGTACCCGCTGGCTTGGTCGGCGAGATCCACCGGAGCAGCTCTCTTCGACCGCTGCCGCGGATCTGGGCTCAGGGAACGGGCCAGACGAGCTGCCGGAACAGCGCGTCCCCGCCGACGTCGACCAGCCCGAGCCGCAGCAACCAGGCCAGCGATGCCGACCCGTAGACCCCGGTCGCGAACACCGGCCGGTGGTGGTCACCGGCCGCGGCCAGCAGCGCCTTCACGATGCTGCTGCCGGAGCCCTGGCGTTGCCGGTCCGGGCGCAGCGCGATGTCGACCAGTACCACCGCCGGCCGGCTGCCCGGGTGCTCGTCGTCCAGGTCCAGCAGCAACCGGCCGATCGGTTCACCGTTCGACGCAATGCCCAGGTCCCGGGCATCCGGATGCTCGGCGGCCAGTTCGCGGTGCCGGCTCACCAGTCGGGTGTCGATCAGCTTCCGCAGCTTGGCCGCACTCATCTTGGTCCCGGCCCAATCGTCGGCCAGCAGTGCCCGCAACGCCTCGTCGCCGACGCCGGGCTGACCCGTTGGCACCGGCCAGGGACCGGGCATCAACGACAACGGCGCCGGCACGCGCGCGACCAGGTCATGGACGAGGTCGTCCAGCGGGTTGGATGCACTCCCCGACACAGGCACGACGGTACGCAGACATGGCCGAGCCCGCTCGTTGCCCGAACGCGTGGGGTGGTCGATGATCACTGTCGGCGCGGCCACGTCCCGGTGGCCGGCCGCGACAGAGGGGGTTCCATGGAAGGCAGCGCGCCGGTCACCCTGCCGTGCTCGACCACGTTCGACCTGCCCGGCTTCACCGTCGAACGCAACATCGGGATCTGCTGGGGGCTGGTGGTCCGCAGCGTCGGCTTCGCCAAGGGCTTCACCGGCGGGTTCCGGTCACTCAAGGCCGGTGAGGTGCCGCAGTATACCGAGGTGGTCGACTCGGCACGGCAGACGGCGATGGAGCGGATGGTGGAGCACGCCCAGCAGCTCGGTGGCAACGCGGTCCTCGGAGTGCGGTTCGATTCGTCGGACGTGGCCGAGAACCTGGCCGAGGTCATCGCCTACGGCACCGCGGCGGTGGTGCGTCCCGCCTGACCCGGTTCGGCGACCCGCGGCGGGAAGATCGTGTCGCGGCACCGGATGTTCGCCGCGCAGCCCGTCGCGGGGAGCGCGGGGGTGATTCGCCCGACCCGGTTTCGTGACCCGCCCGGGGAAGATCGTGTCGCGGCACTGGATGTTCGGGGTGCGGCCCGTCGCGTGGACCGTAGGGTGCCCGGGTGACCGCCGTCGAGATCATCGCCATCTTCCTGGCCGGGGTCGGCGCCGGCACCATCAACGCCGTCGTCGGCTCCGGCACCCTGATCACCTTCCCGACCCTGGTCGCCTTCGGCTACCCGCCGGTCGTGGCCACCATGTCGAACGCGATCGGTCTGGTCCCCGGCAGCGCGTCCGGCACCTTCGGCTACCGCAAGGAACTGGAGGGGCAGGGGCCGCGGCTGAAATGGCAGATCCCGGCCTCGTTCGCCGGGGCGTTGATCGGTGCATGGTTGTTGCTGCATCTGCCGGAGGCCACCTTCAAGAAGGTCGTGCCGGTCCTGCTGGTGATCGCGCTGGTCCTGGTGGTAGTGCAGCCCCGACTGCAGGCGGTCATCCGCCGCCGGGCCGAGGCCGCCGGCCGCGATGACACGCTCACCCGGGGCCGGTTCATCGCGCTGATCGTTGGCACGTTTCTGGTCGGCATCTACGGCGGCTACTTCGCCGCGGCCCAGGGCATCCTGCTGATCGGCGTGATGGGTGTGCTGCTGCCCGAGACCATGCAGCGGATGAACGCGGCCAAGAACCTGCTCACCTTGGTGGTGAACACAGTCGCCGCGACGACCTACGTCATCGTCGGGTTCGACCGGATCGCCTGGGGCGCGGTCGCGCTGATCGCGGTCGGCTCGTTGATCGGCGGGTTCGTCGGCGCGCACTACGGCCGCCGGCTGTCCCCGGTCGTGCTGCGGGGCTGCATTCTGGTGTTCGGACTAATCGCGCTCTGGCGGCTGCTGGCGGTGTGAAGCCCGTGATGCAGCTGGCGCGCTGACCGTGCCGCCCGCCGGTCAACGCCACGCCGCAGCAGAGTCTTAGTTCAGTCAACAGGAGTGGGCGTGCCGCGAGCATTTGTGGCGCGGACCGGGGGCTGGCCGGTGCTGTGGGGCGTCCGCGCAGGTGTTGCCGATGCCATGGCTGCCGCTGGACGCGTGCCGGCCGCTCCGCTTGCGTCGCTTCGCAGCTATCGCGCGGGCGCGCCGGCAATTGTGGGCGCGCCGCGAGCAACGGTGGCGCGAACCGCCGCGCTCGGCCGAGCCGCGCCCTACGACAGCCCCAGGGCTCGTTCGATCCGCTTGGTCGCGGTCCCGGAGTCGAGATCGTGCCAGGTCCACCGCACGACCCGCCACCCCTCGTCCCGGATGCGGTCCTCGCGCTTCTTCTCCTCGAAGACGACGTCACCGGGTTGCTGGCCCGGCCGCAGCAGCCGGCCGTACTTGACGAAGCCGTCGAACTCGCCCACCGTCCGCCGCTCGTGCCAACCGAAGTCGGAACGTGCAACTTCGGCGCCGGTGACGCCGGATCGAACCTCGATCTGAACGTCCGGTGCGGGCAGTCCGGCCTCGTGCATCGCCACTCGGCTCCGAGACTCGCCCACGCTCGCGGTGCGAGCGTCGGCGAAGGCGATTGCCTGGCGGGCCCTGCCGGCCTGGGGTGCGCCGGCGCCTCGCGCAAGCGCCTGCGCCAGTCCCTCGACCGTGACCAGCCCGCGGTGAAGCGCATCGTCGGTGCTCACCACCGCCGATTCGAACGGCAGCCATCGCCCGAGGTCGACCAATGTGCGCGCGACACTGGTTACTCTGATGCCACCGACAACGACCACCTCCTCGTCGCCGAGCCTGGCGAACCGGGTGTGCAGTGACGTGCGTCGGTGGCCACCACCGGTCCCGGGGCGGACGACCTGCACGGTTCGCAGGTCCACTCCCCAGAGGACGATCCCGTGCAGGCATGCGGCTGACGCGTGGCTGAGCGCCGCGTCGGACGGCAGGTCGGCGGCCGCGGTCTGGGCCTGCAACCGGTGTCGTGCGGTCGGGCTGAGCGTGGCCACGGCGCCTGCGTTGGCATACCGCCCCGCGCGGACGGACACTACAGTGCCTTTGCGACGACGACGTTGGATGTCGTCGTCGGTGACTCCCACCGCGAGCAGGTCTGTTCGACGATCGACGCGCATCGGCCCAGCGTGGCGCCGGGGGTCGGCTCCGACGAGGTCCAGTTCTCAGTTGTGGATCAAATTCGGTCATGGGGACAACCGACGCGCCGCGGAAGGCCGCCTCGTCCCGCCGCGCCCGGCCACGGCCCGGCCGGCGGGTGCTTCGCGCCGGGTTTGGTGGGGTCGCGCCGGTAATTGCTGGCGCGTCGTGCGTAATGTCGGCGCGGAGCGGTTTCTGGTGGGGCAACACGGGTTCGGCGCGGAGCGGGGACCTGCGGGGCGCGACGCGGTGTCAGGTGGGGCGGCACGGGTCCGACGCGGGCGACCGGCGGGGCAAGCGCTCAGCGCGGGAACGCGGTCGCCGCGGCCAGAAACGCGTCGTTCTCGTGCGGGGCACCGATCGACACCCGGACGCCACCCGTGGCGTCCGGGAACGCCCGGACGATCACCTTGTGCTGCTCGCAATGCGCGGCGAACTCGCCGGCCCGCTCCCGCAGCGGCAGCCAGACGAAGTTGGCCCGGGACTGTGGAACCTCGTAACCCAGTGCCAGCAGGGCGGAATGCACCCGGGACCGTTCGGCGATCACCTGCGTCCAGCGTGGCGCAAACTCGGCTCGGGCAGCGAGGGCGGCCAGCGCCGCCGCCTGGGCCAGCGAGTTCAGCGCGAACGGGATGGCCACCTTGCGCATCGCGGTGATGACGGCCGGGTCGGCGACGGCGTAGCCGACCCGAAGGCCGGCCAACCCGTACGCCTTGGACAGGGTGCGCAGGGTGACCACGTTGGGCCGGCTCGTCGCGTACCTCAACCCGTCGGGGGAGTCGGGCGCGTCGTCGAACTCGGTGTAGGCCTCGTCGATCG
>DATDBV010000377.1:0-9551 GCA_036524715.1 Nakamurella sp.
GCGGACCTGGCGTCCCGGCGGCTGGGATTGTGGCGACCCGCGGTCCGGGGGACGGCATGAGCGCAGGGCGGGTGGGCGGGCTCGCAGACAGAGCGAATCATCGGCGCAGTGTCGGCGCCTGCGGGGCGACCGAGCCTGCGACGTGCGCCGGAAATGCGGCGGCATGACCGTGCTGGAGGACCGCTACCGAGCCGTGCTGCGACTGCTGCCGGCGTCGTACCGGGCGGTCTGGGAGCAGGAGATGGTGTCCACCTTCCGGGACTCGACCCGGACGGGAGATGCGGAGAGCGACGAGTTGCTGGACGATTTCGGCCGCCCCGGATTCACCGAGGTGGTCAGCATCGTGGTGCTCGCCGCTCGGCTGCGGCTGACGACGCCGGCGGCGGTGGCGAGCCGGGCGGTCTGCGGGCAGGCCCTGCGGGTGGTCGCGCTGGTGGCGCTGCTGGTGAACGTGGTCGCGTTGCCGGCGGCGATCGCGCAGTACTGGTGGCTCACGACCGGGATGCCGCTGCCGGAGGCGACCGAACGCGCACTCGAGGCGCACCCGGTGGGTGATCCCGGCGCCGATATCGACCTGTTCGGGGTGCTGTGGGTGGCGGCGTTCCTGTTCCTGCTGGCCGGGCAGTACCGAGCCGGCAAGCTGCTGGCGGTGATCGCGCTCGCGCCGTCCGTCGCCGTCGTCCTGGCCATGACGGTGCAAGACAGCGACGGGCCGGCGGTGGAGGTTCTCGCCCGGTGGGGCGAGTTGCTAGTGTACGCCGCGGTTGTCGCCACGGTCGCGGCGTTCGTCCCGTCCCACCCGCCGCCGCGCCGGCGCCCGTGGCTGATCGCGCTGGTGCTGGTGCTGGCGGTCAGCCCGGTGGTCGGAGTGGTGCCGCTGTTCCAGCCGATCGACAGCATCTGGCTGGACTGGCCGGGCCTGCTGTGCCTGGCCTGGATCGCGGTCGCCGTCGTGCCCCGGGTCCACCGGTCGCTGCCGGCCGCGGCGGCGATGATCCTGCTGGGGCTGCCGGTGGTGGTGCTGCGGCTGGTGTGGCTCGCCTATTTTGTCGCGCTCCCGGCCGAGTCCGAGAGCGACGGCCGACTCCTGATCACCGTTGCGGTGGCCGAGACGCTCGCGGTCGCCGCAATCGAAATAGTCCTGATGGTGCGGATCATCGCCCGCTTCCCACCAGCGATGACGTCCCTGCCGGATCCGACGGACGGGAGCCAGAGCATGAACCAGCCCGACGGTGGGCCAGTGCCCGCCCCGGCGGTCACCGATCCAGCCGCGCCCGGCGATCTCACGGCCCGGCCGGTGCGCAACCGCTACGCGATCCCGCTCACCGCCCTGATCGCCGGCGTGTACATCCCGAGCACCGAACAAGTCCAACTCATGCCGACGACCGCCCCGCCGGAAGCCCTGATCGGATTCGACGCAGCCGGTGACGGCGACGGGGACTGATGCCCACCGGGGGCGGCGCCCAAAGCGATCCTGACTCCGCCAAGGCGATCTCTCCTTCCCGTCGAACGAGAGTGGAGAACCGCTCATGAGGAGTTGAGCGTCCCTCGGGGAGGTGAGTCGGCAGGTGTCGAATGCCTGCTGGTCGGCATCTCGGTGGGCATCCTGTCCGCCTGGAGTCCGGGACACAACCGATGCTGGAACTGCTGTCGCCGCTCGCCAAGGCGTACGGCGTCACGTCGCCGAACTTGTCGACGCGCCACCGACCGGGGATCGGCGCGGGATCAGTGGCTCCACCTGCGTCCGGCCGTCAGCGCGCCGCTCCCAGCGGATGCCGGGAAATCTACTGAAGTCGTTGTCGTAGCTGATCACTGTCGCGTCATACTGCGATGCCAGCGCGGATGGGCGGATGGGCGTCATTCACGAGGATGCCGCGGCCGCCGGCGACCTCCAAGATGTCGCCGATCCTGTGCGCATGGCGATCGTCCGGCTGATCGGTGACAACGTTGGGCAGGCCAAGCCAGGCTTCGACGATCTCGAGGGATTCCGCGACTGATTGCGGCCGTCGGACACCGACGGATGGGTGCTCAGCCGGATGAATGCGATGAGGCACATCCATGGCAGCAATACTGTTTCGTTGGCCGAAAGGCTGCGGGTCCAGCCAGTTCAGCGCCACGGAATGGTGTTCGCTTCCACATGAACGGCGTAGGGCAGGACGTTGGTGTCCACCAACTTCATCGGTCTGGCGCCGCTTTCCGCAGGAAATCCTCGTCGTCGAGCGCCGCCGCGACCTGGTTCGCCTTGTCCAGCTCGACCATTGACCGACCCACGCTGCGGGTCTTTATCCGAAACTGAAGCGGTGTGCGCTCGGCCGTCAAATCAGACCGCGCACGATGGCCTCATTGACGACCTGCTCGAAGGAGGCATTCCGCTCGGCCATCGCCCGCCGTACCAAGGCCACAGTCTCCGGGCTCAAGGTGACCGTGGTCCGCATGATCCTCATCATGCATTACCGCTTGATGTCGCAGCGGATCAGCGAGCTTACCCGCACTGATCGAGAGGATCCGCAGTGTCGGGCGCGCCGGAGTTCCACGATCACCTCGCTCCGCTGCGACCGCAAGAGCAAACCGAACCCCAGCCCGCCCGGCTGGCGCCACCTGGATCGGACAGATCCCCTCGACGGCCATGGGCAACGCGCCACCAGGAGTCTACTATCCGACTTGATTGCATCAGATAGTAGACGAAGGGGTCGGCGATGGGCTCGGAGAAGGTCAAGGGCAGGGTGATCGACGCGCACAGTCACATCGGGGAGATGGCCGCCTGGAAGTTCTACAACCTCACCGAGCCGGTCAAGCCGACGGTGTACGAGTTCGCCGACGCCAAGGCCTACCTGCGGCACCTCGACGGAGTCGGTGTCGAGCGCGGCCTGGTACTCCCGAACTACGGGATTCCGGTGCAGTCCCAGGCGTTCTCGCTCAACGAGCTGGTGCTGGAATCGGTCCAGGCCAGCGACCGACTGGTCGGCGGGCTGTGGGTGTCGTTCCTGCCGCAGAACAGGCAACTCACCCTGGATGCGCTGCGGCACGCCGGCGAGCCGGGCATCGTCGCGCTCAAGACCACCTTCCTGCTCGGCGGCAACCCGGACCCGTCCACCTGGGACGCGGAGACGGCCGAGATCGCCGAGGCGTGCTTCGCCGCCGTCGAGGAGCACGACCTGGTGTTCCACTTCCACACCAGCGCCGGCGGATCGTCCGACATCAATAACTTCGTCCCGATGGTCGAGAAGTACGGCAAGCGGATCAAGATCTACCTGGTGCATTTCGGCGGCGGGGTGAGCGGGCACATCAAGCTCGTGCCCCAGTTCCTGGACTGGGTCGAGCGCGGGTTCCGGGTCTACTGCGACACCACATGGACGATCGGCTTCGGTGCCCGCTGGCTGATGACCGAGATCGAGCGGCGCGGCATCGGCGAGGACCGCGTGCTTTTCGCCTCCGACGAGCCGTGGAGCGACTTCTGGGGCGAGTACTGGAAGATCAACGGCGCACCGGTCAGTGACGAGCTCAAGCAACGCATCCTGTACCGGAACTACGAGCAGCTCTACGGGAACGGATAGACGAGCACCCCTTGACCGCGTCGGCGCGATGTCGGAATGTGCCTGACGCCTGCGGCGTGATCCTGCGGCCATGGGCGCAATCAGGGGCCAAACTGGTTGTATGACAGACGTACGACAGCAGCTGAGCGAGGCTTGCCGAGCGAATCATCGGCACAGTGCCGTCGCCGAGCGGGACGACCGAGCCTGCGAGGTGTCCGGCGAAGGGCGGCGGCTGAGCGACACGGAGCATCTCCGGTGCCGGAGGTGATGGACGGGATTCCGACAGCCGGCTCGGCGGCGACCGGGGGGCGTGGTGTGCCAAGGGTCGGATCGCGACGACGGACCGCCGGGTCCCCGGGCACCGCCTCGCGGGTGGCGCAGGTGCGCCGCGCGGCCGACGATTTCGCCGAGCTCGAGAAGGTCATGCGGCAGCTCCACCTGTCCTCGACGTCCGAGGCTCTCCGGGCGGGCATTCGTCTGCTCGTCCGTGACGCGGCCGAAGTCGCCGCGGCTGACGACATCGGCAGCTTTCTACGGTGAACGGCCGGCCCCTCTCCCGGATGGGGTGATTCCGGCGGACGAGCATGAACTGGCCGCCGCGGTTGCGGAGGCGTGGTGGCCCACACACCTGGTATCACCGGCGGACCGATGCCCATGCGGGGTGAAATCTGGCTGTGCGCCGTGCCTGTGGCCGGGCCTGGGCCGGTGGTCATCCTGACGGTCACCGGATTGCGGTGTCGCTGTCGGCGGTCACCGTGGCCCTGGTGACGGGGTCGGCCGGGCCGGCGGCGACACATGTGCTCGTCGGCCCCGACGCGGGTGTGTCGAGGTACCCCGATTCGTACGTCAACTGCACGGACCTGCATTCGGTCGACAAGGCTCGGTTGCGCCGTCGGCTCGGACGCCTTGCGCCCGTGGAGGTGCGTCGCGTCGAGATCGGGATCCGCACCACACTCGGGCTGTGACGGCCGACTCGCCGTTGGGCGCGCGACGATCTGTCGCTGCGCAGTGTCAGGAGTCGCGCAGCGCGATCCACAGCGCGTGGACGGGTGCGGCGCCTTCGTTGACCCAGTGGTGCTCCTGATCGCCGATGAAATGCAGGGCATCGCCCGGCCCCACTCGGTACCGGGTCCCGGCGATGTCGAAGGTCAACGTGCCGTCCAGGGTGAAGACCAGTTCCTCGCCGCCGTGCCGCAGCGGCCTGCTCCCGCTGTTCGCGCCGGGAACCACGGTGGCCACCGCCGCCGCGCTGCGGAACGGCGCGTACGGGCCGGAGACGCCGGCCAGGGTCAGCCCCTCGTGCGGGGTGAACACCGCAGGGCGATCCTCCGACGCGGTGAACGCGACCGGTTCGGGCACACCGTCGTCACCCTCGACGAAGTAGCTGACCGGACGTTCCAGCGCGGTGGCGATCTTCAGCAGCGTGGTGATCGTGGGCACCATGTCACCGCGTTCGATCTTGTGGATCGCGGCCGCGGACACATCGGCCCGGTTGGCCAACTGCTGGAGCGAGAGACCCTGGTCCTGCCGCAGGCGCTTCAACTTCGGACCGATCGAGCTCACGATGCCGTCGACGTGTTCCTCGATCCGCACCGCGCCGGCCGGTCGGCCGCTGCCGTTCGTCATTTCGTGTTCCCCCTTGACGCCCGGAGGGCGTGCAATATAGTAAACGAAAGTTAATCATCGTGGGCGGTATTCTACGGTGTCGCCTGCCCCGGGCGGAGGTACTTGCGTGGTGCGCAGGGTGGTCATCGTCGGCGGCGGCGCCGGTGGGATGGGTGCCGCCGGCGGCGCGAAAGGCGCCGACCCCGACTGCGAGGTCGTCGTCTACACCGGGTTCGACGACGTCGCCTACAGCCCCTGCGGCATCCCCTACGTGCACGGGCGGGAGATCGACACCTTCGAAAAGCTGTTCCTGGCCTCCAAGCAGGCCTACGTCGACGCCGGGATCGATGTGCGCTACCGGACCGAGGTGACCGCGGTCGACCTCGCCCGCCGGGTGGTGCGGGTCGCCGGCGAGGGTGAGGTCGCCTGGGACAGGTTGGTGCTCGCAACGGGTTTCAACTATGCCGACCCCGGAGTGCCGGGTGGTGATCTCGGCGGCCTCTACTACGTCAAGAACATCCGCGAGGCCATGGAGTGGGACAAGGTACTGGACACCGTGCGGGCGGCCGTGGTCGTCGAGGCCTCGCCGCTGGGCGTGGAAATGGTCACGGCGCTCGCCCACCGGGGGATCGCGACCCACCTCATCGACCCCGGGCCCTGGCCGTTGGCCCAGATGGCCGACCCGGACACCATGGCGCCGGTCGAGGAGTCCTGGCGTGAGCTCGGGATCACCGTGCACTACAACACCACCCTCAAGGCGTTCCTCGGCGAAGGGCAGTTGCGTGCGGTGGCCACCTCCGACGGTGAGATCGCCGCCGACCTCGCCGTGGTCTGCACGCACAAGGAGCCGAACAACGCCCTGGGCGTCGCCGCCGGGTTGAAGATCGGCTCCACCGGCGGATTCGTCGTCGACGAGCGGATGGCCACCTCGGCGCCCGGCGTCTACGCCGCGGGCGACTGTGCCGAGATCCCGCACGGGCTCACCGGAATCCCGTTGCAGGGGCTCACCGGGAGCCATGCCTACGCGCAGGGCAAGACAGCCGGGGTCAACGCCGGCGGCGGGGTGCGCACCTACAGCTCGGTATACGTCCCGTGGGGCACCGCGGCCGGGAAGTGGATCATCGGCGGGGCGTCGTTCGGCGAGACCACGGCCACCGCGCTGGGCATTCCCTACGTGCTGGGCAGAGCGGAGGGCATCTCCCGCGCCCGCTACTACCCGGGCGTCAAGCCGGTCCGGGTGAAACTGCTCGCCGAACCGGGCAGCCTGCGGCTCATCGGCGCGCAGCTGGTCGGCGGCGAGGGCATCAAGGAACGTGCCGACTTCCTGGCGATGGCCGTCAAGTTCGGCTTCACGCTGCACGACCTGGCGCGGATGGAGAACGTCTACTCGCCGGCCATCGGTGCGTTGAACGAGCCGATCGTGGTGGCCGCACAGAACGGTCTCGACCGGGCGCGGACGGGCTGACATGGCCTTCTTTCGTTGGTTGCGCAGCAACTCCGAGCACTACCTGCTGATCGACGCGCAGCGCCGGGTGGCGCGCCGCCTCGGCGTCACCCCGCCGCGAAAACCCCACGGTATCAAGGAGTTCCTCTGGCTCCGCGGGTTCGCCCCGGTCTACCGGGTGCTGCCGTGGCCGGTGCGCCGCAAGGTCCTGCTGGCGATGCCGGGCAGCCACCGGCGGCCCTGGGCGCCGCCGCCCACGGCGCCCGGACCGGCTGTGCCGCAACAGATTCTCGGCAAGGTCAACCCATCAGGGAAGGGAGCTTGACATGGTGCAGATCGTCGGCGAGCGGGTCAGCAAGGGTGACGCGATCGTCGATTACGAGGACAAGGTCTTCGAGGACATCCAGGCGGAGCCGGGTGAGCAGGCGTGGATCCTGATGCACACCGTCCCCTTCGAGGGATCCGTCGGCCTGGTGAACATGCTCACCGTGACCCGGATCAATCGGAAAGGGTTCGACACCCACCTCGTGCTGTACGGGCCGGGATCGCTGATGGCCTCGGCCACCCGGGGATACCCGAAGGTGGGTGACGAGCCGTTCCCGGGTGCGATGAGCTACAACCGGCAGCTGCAGACCTTCATGGACGAGGGCGGGCACGTCTACGCCTGCCGGTTCTCCGCGGCCGCGCTGTACGGCATGCGGGAGATCGACATGATGGAGGGCGTGCGGCCGATCAACCCGCTCGACGTCCTGGACGCGGTGCTCACCGCCCGGCGCGCCGGCGCGCTGGTGATGCAGACCTGGACCGTCTGATCCGACCACCGAAATGGTGCGGAACATCGGCTCGCCTGGGGCGAGCGGAAGTTCCGCAGAGTTCGCCCTCGCACGGCCGTCACAGCGAGGCGTACAGGCGGGCGTGCTCGGCCGCAGCCCGGTCCCAGCCGAAGGCCGGGACCAGGGCGCGGCCGCCGCTGATCAGCCTCACCCGCAGCGCGGCGTCGTCCATCAGCCGGCGCATCCCGGCCGCCAGCGACTCCGGGTCGCCCGCCCGGGTCAGCACCGCGGTTTGCTCGTGCGTGAGATACTCCCGCAGCACGGCGATGTCGCTGCAGACGACCGGCAAATCGGCAGACATCGCCTCGAGCACCGCAAGCCCCCAACCCTCCTTGACGGACGGGAACACCAGCGCGTCGGCGCTGCGGTACCACTGCGCCAGTTCGGTCTCGCCGACCGTGCCGGCCAGCACCACGTCCTCGCCCAGGCGCAGGCCCAGCCGCGGCAACAGGGCCAGGGCGTCCTCGCGGTAGGCGGTGTAGTCCTGGAACGAGTGGCCGCCGATCACCACCAGCGCCGGCGGTGGTCGCGTCGACCGGGCCAGTTCCGCCATGGCCCGGAACAGGAACACGCTGCCCTTGCGGGGTTCGATCCCGCCGACCGACAGGAAGACGAACCGGTCCGCCAGGCCCGCCCCGGCCCGGACCGCGGCCCGCCGCGCGGGCGTGATCGGCGGGAAGCGGGTGCCGTCGACGCCGTTGTGGATCACGACAGCGTCCGCGTCGTACTCCGCGGGCAGCCGGGCCTGCCAGTCCTTGCTGACCACCACCAGACGGTCCGGCTCCTCGATCGCCCTGCGTTGGCAATCGATCAGCGCCTGCGTGGTGAAGTCGTCGACGTGGTGGACGGTGCGGAGCACCCGAACCGGGGCCCCGGCGTCACGCACCCGGGCGGCGGCCCGGGCCGAGATGCAGTCCTGGGTGTGCAGGATGTCGACCTCGGCGGCGATCGGCCGCAGGCCGCGCTCGAGGGCGTCGATATTGGCGAAGACCCGCTCGTCGAGGGTGTCTGCGGGTGCCGGCGGGGCGATCAATGTATAAGGCGCGCGCACCGGCCGGAAGAAGCCCTGCCCGGGGTCGCCCAGCGAGACCACCCGGACCGGAAAACCCGCATCGACAAGGGCCTCGGCCAGCGACAGGGTGTGCACGACGCCGCCGCGGGGCTTGGTGGAGTAGCTGACCAGGGCCACCCGAGGGCCGTCGCCGGGCGTGGTCACAGTGGCGAACCCACGAGGTCCGGGTCGCCGACGGCGACCGCGGCGGCCACCAGGGACGCACGCGCGGCGGTCTCGGTGACGATGCAGCCGGCCTCTACCATCCGGTCCCGCTGCCGGGGGTAGCCCTGCGGGTCTTCGTCGGTGCCGAGCACGTAGGCCACCACCTGCGGCCCGCCGCCGGCCATCACCTTCGCGCACGCGGGCGCCAGGATCGACGCAGGGTCCGGGTGGGCGCCGTACCCGAGAACCACATCGAGGATGATCGCCGCGACCGCCGGGTCCGCGGAATGTCGTTCCAGCAACTCGATCCGGGCCTGTGGGTCGATCATCGGATGCGGGCGACCCCGGGTGTACTCCTCCTCGCCCAGGTCCAGGCACTGATGGGAACCGGCGGGCGCGGGCAGACCCCAGGCCGGGATGATCGGAGTGTTCGAGCGCACCTCACCGATCGTCCGGCCCAGAATCACCAGGGACTCGTAGCACAGGGTGCCGCCGGAGAAGAGCCCGCGGATCAGATGACGTCCGGGTGGCAGCCGCCGGCGGACATCCACCACCGACGGGCCGTGGGTTCTGGTGTGCTCAGGTGCGTCTCGGCCGAGCACCCGTAGCGTGGCCAGCGCGGCGCCCTCCAGAGTGTCGGCGAGCACCACCCCCGGGGGCGCCGGCGTAGCCGGGTCGAGGCCGACAAGCCCCGCCACCAGCGGGGTCCGGCCGGCGAGGGAGAGCACAGCGTGGGCCACCTCCGGCGCCGGCGGTTTGGAGATCAGCAGGATCACGTCGGTGCCGGGATCCTCGCGCAGGGCGGTGATCGCGGTGGCAGCCATCCGCCCGCCGACCGCCGCGGACAGGTCGCGGCCGCCGAGGCCGATGACCTGGCTGATCCCGACGCCCCAGCGGGCCAGCAGGGCCATCGCCTCCTG
>DATDBV010000378.1:0-8390 GCA_036524715.1 Nakamurella sp.
CCTGCGCAACTCCGGCCGGATCTCGGAGGAAGTGATGCGCGAGATCGAGTACGGGCTGGACCTGGAGGAGGCCCTGCTCGACCAGCGGCTCGACGTGGCCACCGGTCACCTGGACCAACTGCACAGCACCCGCGACGAGCCGCCCGACGGGACCCCGACTACCCCACGCACCTGAGAGTTCCCTATACGAACACGGCGCTGTCGCAGGGGTCTGGCACGCTGGTGGGATGACGGATCAGGGCACCGGCGACGTGCATCCGGCTCGGACCGGCCGGTGAGGGCGCGCTTGACCCGGCTCGTGAACACCCGGGCTCGCAGGATCACCGCCATCGTTGTCGCAGTGCTGCTGATCGCCGGGGTCGTGCTGGTGGCCTGGCCGACGCCGGCGCCGACACCGGTGGCGGACAAGGAGGTCACGATCATCGCGCCGGGCGGCCCGGGGGTCGACGACCCCATCGAGATCGACGCGACGCTCTACCTGCCTGAGCGGACCCCGGCACCGGCGATCATCATGGCCCACGGATTCGGCGGGTCGAAGGCGTCCGTGGCCGCCGACGCCGAGCAGTCCGCCCGGGACGGGTTCGTGGTGCTGGCCTACTCGGCCCGAGGCTTCGGCGCGTCGACCGGGCAGATCGGGCTGGATTCGCTGGACTACGAGATCCCCGATGCCCGCGCCGTCGTCGACTGGCTCGCGGAGCAGCCGGAGGTGCAGCTGGATGGGTCTGGCGACCCGCGGGTCGGGGTGACGGGTGGCTCGTACGGCGGCGCCCTGTCGCTGATGCTGGCCGGCACCGACCCGCGGGTCGATGCCGTTGTGCCGCTGATCACCTGGAACGACCTGGAACAGTCGCTCTTCCCGAACGCGCAGACCACCGCGGCGGACGTGGCCGCGACCACGCCGGCGGCCGCCGAGGGGGTGGACGACGGCGTGTTCAAGAAATTCTGGACGTCGACCCTGATGGCGTCGGTGACCACCGGGGCCGCGCTGTCCGCGTCCGGCATCGCGCAGGGCGACACCGGGGACAGCAACTTCGTCCGCCGCGGCACCGCAGGGTCGACCTCGTCGGCGTCGCCCGGTGGGGCCGATTCGGGGTCCGCCGCCGGGGTGTCACCCGAGGCGGCGGCCGCGGCGCTGTCGGGCAGTTGCGGCCGGATGATGGTGCAGCTGTGCGCCGGGTATGCGCAGGCGGCACAGACCGGGCGGATCGGCCCGGAGTTCTCCGCGCTGCTGGCCCGGTCGAGCCCGAAGTCGGTGGTCGGCGACATCACCGCGCCGACCCTGCTGGTGCAGGGCGAGAGGGACACCCTGTTCCCGCTCAGCGAGGCCGACGCGAACGCCCGGGCGATTGCCGCGAACGGCGCAACGGTCGCCGTGACCTGGTACAACGGCGGCCACGACGGCGCCAGCAGCCCGGACACCGCGACCCGGAACCGGATCAGCCAGTGGTTCCAGTACTACCTGGCCGGGATCGGCTCGGTCCCCTCGAACGCCTTCCGGTACACCGTCGACGGCCCGATCAGCGACACCGGAAGCGCCCGCAGCCGGACCCTGGAGGTGCCCGAATACCCGGGACTGGCCACGGGGTCGTCGACCGACCGGGCGTCGATCCCGCTGTCCGGGGACGCGCAGTTCGTGGTCAACCCGCCCGGCGCCACCCCCGCGTCGATCTCCAGCCTGCCGGGCCTCTCCGGCCTCGCGTCCACCGCGCTGTCCACCTTCGCCGGTGGGCTGCCCGGGCAGACGGCCCGATTCGAATCGGCGCCGTTCGACACCCTGACGGTGCTCACCGGCACTCCGCGGGTCACCGTGACCGTCTCGAAGCTGCCGGTGCCGGGGGCCATCGACCAGGCCGCGACGGCCGACGCGGACGAGGGCGCGGTGCTGTACGGGTCCGTGGCGAAGGTATCCCCCGGCGGCACCCGATCACTGGCCGGTGGCGCCGTCGCCCCCGTCCGGCTGATCGACCTGCCGGCCGACGGATCGCCGGTGACGGTGACGATCAGCCTGCCGGCCGCCGCCCTGCAGATCGAGGCGGGCTCCACGCTGGAGGTCGGTCTGGCCACCACCGACCAGGCCTACGCCGGACCCACCGCGCCCGCGGCCTACCGGATCGCCCTGGCCGACGGCACCGACGAGTCCGCGTTGTCGGTCACCGGGGTGAACGCGCCCGAGGTCGGGGGCGAGCGGGTGTCCGGGCCGGACATCCCGCTGTTCCAGCTGATCGGGCTGATCGTGCTGGCGCTGGTTCTGGCGCTCGCGATGATCTTCGGGGGCCGGGTCCGGGCCCGCCGGACGGACGTGGATCCGGATCTGGTCGACGTGCCGCTGTCCATCAAGGGGCTGGGCAAGTCGTATCCGGGCGGGGTGAAGGCGGTCACCGACGTCAGCTTCCGGGTGGAGGCGGGGCAGGTGCTCGGCCTGCTCGGGCCGAACGGCGCCGGCAAGACCACGACGCTGCGCATGGTGATGGGCCTGATCACGCCGACCGATGGTGAGATCCGGGTGTTCGGCCACCGGGTGAAGCGGGGCTCGCCGATCCTGTCCCGGATCGGCAGTTTCGTGGAGGGCTCCGGCTTCCTGCCGCACCTGTCCGGGCGGGCGAACCTGGAGCTGTACTGGCAGGCGACCGGCCGGCCTGCACAGGACTCGCACCTGGCCGACGCGATGGAGATAGCCAACCTGGGCAAGGCGATCGACCGGAAGGTACGGACCTATTCGCAGGGCATGCGGCAGCGGCTGGCCATCGCGCAGGCGATGCTGGGCCTGCCGGAGTTGCTGTTGATGGACGAACCGACCAACGGGCTGGATCCGCCGCAGATCCATGCGATGCGCGAGGTCCTCCGCCGATACGCGGCGACCGGTCGCACCGTGCTGGTGTCCAGCCACCTGCTGTCCGAGGTGGAACAGACCTGCACCCATGTGGTCGTCGTGCATCTGGGCAAGACGATCGCCTCCGGCACGGTCGCCGAGTTGGTGTCGACGTCGGGCGAGATGGTGTTCAGCGTCGATGATCAGGACACGGCCGAACGGGTGCTGCGCACCATGGCCACCGACATCGAGCGGACCGAGGCCGGCATCCAGGCCGACCTGGGAGCGGTGCCGCCCGCCCGGGCGCTGGCGGCGCTCGTCGCGGCCGGCGTCGCGGTGAACGGGGCGGCCCCGCGGAACCGCCTGGAGGATGTGTTCCTGGCCATGGTCGACGCCTCCGGCGCGGCCGGGTCGTCCACCGATCACCCGGCGGGCGCCGCCGGACACCCATCCGGCGACGGCGGCGCCCACGGGCCGGAAGCGGACGACCGCACCCCCGTCACCACGCAGCAAGGAGGGTCGGCATCATGAGCCCCGTGCACCAGGACCATTCGGCCGACACCGCGGTCAAGGTGATGAAGTCCCTGCACGATTCGGTGCCGGTCAGCGCGGACGGCACGCCCGTCGGCTTCCGCGCCGACCGGACCCTGCGGGTGCGGGTGGAACTGAGCCGGCAACTGCGTCGGCGCCGCACCCAGTTGGCGCTCGGGTTCATGGCCCTGCTGCCGATCATTCTGGTCATCTCGTTCGCCTTCGGCACCAACTCGGGTGCGCGCGGCGCGGTCAACCTGGTCGACCTGGCGACGTCCGGCTCGATCAACTTCGCGCTGGTGTCGCTGTTCTTCTCGGCCAGCTTCCTGTTGATCGTGGTGATCTCACTGTTCTTCGGCGACACCATCGCATCGGAGGCGTCGTGGTCGTCGCTGCGCTACCTGCTGGCGATGCCGGTCCCGCGGGTCCGGCTGATCCGGCAGAAGGTGCTGGTGGCCGGGCTGCTGTCGCTGTTCGCCCTGCTGATCCTGCCGATCAGCGCGCTGACCGTGGGCGGCATCGCGTATGGCTGGAACCCGCTGTCCACGCCGGTCGGTGAGCAGTTCTCCTTCGCCGAGGGTCTGCTGCGGATCGCGCTGATCGTCAGCTACGTGGCGATCCAGTTGACCTGGGTGGCCGGCCTGGCGCTGATGCTGTCGGTGCTGACCGACGCACCGCTGGGCGCGGTCGGCGGCGCGGTCCTGATCTCGATCCTGTCGCAGATCCTCAACCAGATCGACGCCCTGGGCGACCTGCGCAACTACCTGCCGACGAAGTACGCGTTCGCCTGGACCGGCGCGCTGGTCGACCCGATCCGGTGGGACGACATGGTCCGCGGCGGCTTCCTCAGCCTTGCCTACGCGGTGGTCTTCGGGACGATCGCGGTCCTGCACTTCCGGCGCAAGGACGTCACAAGCTGACGTTGGGCGAGCATCGGCGGCCGATCCGCACCCGGCTGACCCGCACGTCGGCTGATCCGCACCCCCCAGGAAGCCGACGGTGGAGGCGTGCCCGCTGGTGGGCGCACGCATCACGCCGACGGTTCCGCGGATACAAGATCACCGACGACCCTCACCGCCCCGGTAGCTCGCTGACTTTGTCAGCATGATTTGCCCAAGATCATGATCCATGAGCTCGGCTGATCGGGTGGTGTGGCCTGTTGGGCGCGGCCGGGTCCCGCGACCACCGTGGCCGCCTTGCCCAGATCCACAAGAGCAGCTTTCTTGAACTGCTGGTGTGGATGTCGACGCGGGGACGGTGACTTCTTCCGCAATCCGGCACCGCCGATTCGACGACGCCGATCGGGCCAGATTCACTGGCATCAACGAGCTTGCCCGCGACTTCGGCGAGGTTCGCCGCGCCCAACACCGAGCCGTCGATCTCGGCGGCGACGATCTCGTGGCCGGGCTCGTGGACCAATCATGCCGCGATGGGCTCGCTGTGCCACGGAACCGGAGAATGCCAGTTCGGGCCGATCCCCGCGCGGCTGGCGTCGGATCTCACTTCACCACGCGGAGCTTCGCCTTCGACTTCCCGTCCGGCTTGGGCGCCGAGGTCACCCCGGACGCATCCATGCCGCGGATCTCCCGCTTCAGCTCGGCGATCTCGTCCCGCAGCCGGCCGGCCAGCTCGAACTTCAGATCGCGGGCCGCGGCCATCATCTGTTCGGTGAGCTGCTGCACCAGGTCGGCCAGCTCGCTGCGGGCCATGCCCGCGGTGTTGTGCCCGGCGAAGACGCCCGAAGTCCTCGACGCCTTGCCCCCTGGCTCGCCCTGCGCCTTGCGGCCGCGGGACGAGTTGCGACCGGACCCGCCGATCTTCACCGGCGATCCGCCGTCGACGGCGCTGTCCGCCTCCGCGTACACCAGGGCCAGGATGTCGTTGATCTTCTTGCGCAGCGGCGCCGGGTCGATGCCGTTCGCCCGGTTGAACTCCTGCTGCTTGGCCCGGCGCCGGTTCGTCTCGTCGATCGCCCGCTCCATCGAGGGGGTGATCTTGTCCGCGTACATGTGCACCTGCCCGTTGACATTGCGGGCGGCCCGGCCGATGGTCTGGATCAGCGATGTCCCCGAGCGCAGGAAGCCCTCCTTGTCGGCGTCCAGAATCGCCACCAGCGACACCTCGGGCAGGTCCAGGCCCTCCCGGAGCAGGTTGATGCCGACCAGCACGTCGAACTCGCCCAGCCGCAGCTCGCGCAGCAGCTCGACCCGGCGCAGGGTGTCCACCTCGGAGTGCAGGTACCGGACCCGGATGCCCAGCTCGAGCAGGTAGTCGGTCAGGTCCTCGGACATCTTCTTGGTCAGTGTGGTGACCAGCACCCGCTCATCCCGCTCGGTGCGGGACCGGATCTCCCCGATCAGGTCGTCGATCTGACCGCGGGTCGGTTTGACCACCACCTCCGGATCGACCAGGCCGGTGGGCCGGATGACCTGCTCGACGAACTCGCCCTGGGCCTGGCCCAGCTCGTATGGGCCGGGCGTTGCCGACAGATACACCGTCTGTCCGATCCGACCGGCGAACTCCTCCCACGTCAGGGGTCGGTTGTCCATGGCCGAGGGGAGCCGGAACCCGTGGTCGACCAGTACCCGTTTGCGGGAGGCGTCGCCCTCGTACATCGCGCCGATCTGCGGCACGGTCACGTGCGACTCGTCGATGACCAGCAGGAAGTCTTCGGGGAAGTAGTCGATCAAGGTGGCCGGTGCGGAGCCGCCCGGCCGGCCGTCGATGTGCCGGGAGTAGTTCTCGATCCCGGAGCAGAACCCGACCTGGCGCATCATTTCGACGTCGTAGCTGGTCCGCATGCGCAGCCGCTGGGCCTCCAGCAGCTTGCCCTGCTTCTCCAGCTCGGCCAGCCGCTGCGCCAGCTCCTGTTCGATGGCCGCGACCGCCTTGGCCATCCGCTCCGGCCCGGCGACGTAGTGGGTGGCCGGGAAGATCCGCAGCGAGTCGACCTCACGGACCACGTCGCCGGTGAGCGGGTGCAGGTAGTACAACCGCTCCACCTCGTCACCGAAGAACTCGATGCGGATGGCCAGTTCCTCGTAGGCCGGGATGATCTCGACGGTGTCGCCGCGGACCCGGAACGACCCGCGGGAGAACGACACGTCGTTGCGCGAGTACTGGATCTCGACCAGGGCCCGCAGCAGCGCGTCCCGCTCGATCTGCTCGCCTATCGCCACCGGCAGCGATCGGTCCAGGTAGGACTGCGGGGTGCCGAGCCCGTAGATGCAGGAAACCGAGGCGACCACGATCACGTCCCGGCGGGAGAGCAGCGACATGGTCGCCGAGTGACGCAGCCGCTCGACATCGTTGTTGATCGACGAGTCCTTCTCGATGTACGTATCGGTCTGCGGGACGTAGGCCTCGGGCTGGTAGTAGTCGTAGTAGGAGACGAAATACTCGACCGCGTTGTTCGGGAACAGCTCCCGCAGCTCGTTGGCCAGTTGCGCGGCCAGCGTCTTGTTCGGGGCCATCACCAGGGTGGGCCGTTGCACCTGCTCGATCAGCCAGGCGGTGGTCGCCGACTTGCCGGTGCCTGTCGCACCGAGCAGGACCACGTCCTTCTCCCCCGCGTCGAGTCGCTTCTGCAGCTCGGTGATGGCTTGCGGCTGGTCGCCGCTGGGCCGGTAGTCGCTGACCACCTCGAAGCGACCCGAGGTGCGTGGAATGTCGCCGACCGGCCGGTGCTCGGAGACGGCGAGGACGGGGTGTTCGGTTGCGAAGGCCACGGGAAAAAGGCTACGCGGGCGGTCCGACAGTGCCCGTTTCCGCTGGTCGCCAGCCGGTGGCGGCCGCCCAGCGCTCGGCCCGGTCGGACGCCTGCACCAGCCAGGGTTCCTTGGCCTCCGCGTAGCGGGCCGCGTCCGGATCGCCGGCGAACCGCGCGGCCGTCGATTCCTTCAGCGTCCGGTACTCGGCGAAGGCTGCCTGGTCGGCCGTCATCCAGTCCCGGAACAGCAGCGCGAACCGCCAGTTCGGCCAATCTCTCACCCTCACGTGGAGGTTGACACTTTGGGCGGGGTCGGCGTTCACATGCACTCGTTTGTGCCAGCGGGCCGGGTCCGCGTCGCAGGGATGCGGGACGTCCCACCAGTCCCCCTCCGGCCGTGGGAAGCCGGCGGCGGCCAGTCGCGTCGCCCAGGCGTCGGCCTGGCTCAGATCGGCGACGGTGAGCTGCAGGTCCAGCACGTCCTTCGCGGGCATGCCGGGGATCGCGGTGGAGCCGATGTGGTCGACCCGCGCACCTCCGGCCGCGGCGGAGATGCGGGTCGCGACCCGTCGCGCGTCGGCCGGCCAGTCGGGCCGCGGCTCGACCAGCGCCGGCGCCCCTCGCGGCGCGCGCGTCCCGGCGCGCACATTCCGCTCGAACGGCACCAGCCGATCGGCCCACAGCGCGTCGACCTCGTCGGCAAGCTCCCCGCGGTCGCCGTGGTTGACCAGCATGACGTCGCACAGCGGGGCTCGCTGCTCGTCGGTGAGCTGGGCGGCGATCCGCGCCCGGGCGTCGGATTCGGTGAGACCTCGCTCGACCAGCCGGCTCACCCGCAGCTCGGGGTCCGCGCGCACGCCGACCACCAGATGGAAGGTCGCCGCCCCGGCCAGGGTGGTGAGCAATGGGATGTCGTTGACGACGATCGCGTCCTCCGGGGCGCTCCGGCGGATCTCGTCGAACCGTTCCCGGACCAGCGGGTGGGTGATGCCCTCGAGCCGACTGCGCGCGGCGGGATCGGCGAAGACCAGCGCGGCCAGCGCGGCCCGGTCGAGCGCGCCTTCGGCGGTCAGCATGGACGGGCCGAAGGTGGCGTCGATCGCCGCCAGTCCCGGGCTGCCGGGGGCCACCACGTCACGGGCCAGCTGGTCCGAATCGGCGACAACGGCCCCGTGTTTCCGCAGCATCCGGGCCACGGTCGACTTGCCGGAACCGATGCCCCCGGTGACCGCGATGGTGATCATGCCGCGATCATCGCACCGGTGCACCGACACGCGCGCTCGGCTACCGGGCGTCGACCACACCTGGACGTAGCGTCAGCGTCGGTCCCTGTCCGCCGCC
>DATDBV010000379.1:0-4768 GCA_036524715.1 Nakamurella sp.
AGTGCCTCCGGTTCGGCGGCACCGGGCTCGTGGCTGGGCGGTTCGCTCACGCCGCCGCCTCGATCATGCGTGCGCCGGCAGCAGGTCGTAGTCGGGGTTGTAGATCACCTTGCGGCCGTCGCGGATGGCGACCCGGCCGCGCACCTTGACCGTGCGTCCCGGCTCGATGCCCGGGATGGACCGCCGGCCCAGCCAGATGAGCTGGACGCCCTCGGTGCCGTCGTACAGTTCGGCGACCAGGGTGGCCAGCGAGTCGGTCGGCCGTAGGTCCACGTACCGGAGCCGGCCCTGGAGCTTGACCACTTCACCCTGACAACAGATCCCCGCCCGCACCGCGCCGGACGCGTCGGCCTCACCGCTGAGGCGGTCGGCGTCGACCTCGTCGTCGTCCCGGGTGAACTTGCGGATCCAGGTGGAGAACGATCCCGCCATGGCCGCCCCTCCTGTCGCTCAACAACCCTCGCCGGCCCGCTGCGGCGGCCCATGCAGCCGCATCCGGTTCGTCAGTCGAGGGTAACCCCGTCGACCGGAGCGGCGCCTCGCCCGAGGATGGCCGCAATGTCCGGCGGTCGGTAGCCCGGACCCTTGAGGACCTTTCCGTCGGCTCGTCGGACCGGGCGGCCGTCCGCGCCGAGCTTGGTCATGTTGGACGCGTGCACCTCGTCGAGCACGGCGTCCAGGTCGATGCCGTACACGTGGGCCGTGCCGTAGGCGACGTACACGATGTCCGCCAGCGCGTCCGCGACCCCGACCAGGTCACCGGCCGTCGCCGCGTCCGCCAGTTCGCGGACCTCCTCCTCGATCAGCGCCTGCCGCAAGGCGACCTGGTCCGCGCCGACCGATGCGCTGGGCACGTCCCGAACGGGCAGGCCGTAGGCGTGGTGGAAGTCCCCCACCTGGCGGCGGGCCCGGCTCCAGCCGGGGGCCGCCACCAGTTCTGTGTCGTCGATCACCGGTTCCACCGCAGAAGAGCTCCGTCCGAGGTCGTCGACACGGTCAGGCGCAGTCCACACACACGAGGCGGCCGCCGTTGTCGGTCGCCAGCCGGCTGCGGTGTTGGACCAGGAAACACACCGAGCAGGTGAACTCATCGGCCTGCTTGGGGATGACCTTGACGGTCAGTTCCTCGCCCGACAGATCGGCGCCGGGCAGCTCGAAACTCTCTGCGGTGTCACCCTCGTCGATGTCCACCACGGCGGACTGCGCCTCATTGCGGCGCGCTTTCAGTTCTTCCAGGGAATCCTCGGACGGTTCGTCGGACTCGTTCCGACGTGGAGCGTCGTAGTCGGTAGCCATCTTCTCTTCCTCACCCCGGGTATGCCCCCGGGTCTCATCTGCTCCGTTACTGCGACCCGGCTAACGCATACGACCCGCGTTTTGTGCCCGCTGCGGTCGCCGTCACACCCGGTCCCTTCGCCGCGCCGGCCCCCCGGGGAAATCACCGCTGGTCCCCTGACGATCCGATCGGCGCGCGCAGAGTAGCCGATACCTCGGCCCCGGTCGAGCGGGGGTCCGTCACGGGTCGGCGTGGCTTTACCCTGGTTCCATGTCGCGCCAGCCATGATGGCGCCAGTCGCATGCGCGGCAACGTCCTGCCCGCAGGGACGCGATGGGCCCATTGCGGTCGTCGGCAGTCATCATCGGCGGTCATCGGAGGAGGTTGTTCAGCGGTGAGTCGCGAGTCCGCGCCCGATCGTTATCGTCGGCGGCGCAATTGGCCGATCGCGATCGTGCTCATCGCGTTGTTCGTGGTATCGGCGATCGTCTGGTTTCCCAGCCTGCGGGAAAGTGTCGCCGACAGCGGAGCCTGCAACGCGCCAGGGCCGGCCCCGGTGACCACCGCACCGACCACCCGGAGCAGTGCGGCCGACCCGACGGCCGCCGCCACGTCGGCGGAATCCGCACCGGAATCCACGCCGGCGAGCACCCCCACCTCGACGACGCCGCAGATTGTCACCTCGCTGGGCGCCTACGCCGACCACGAGAGCCTGGCCAACGTGCGCCCGGCGAACCCGTCGACCACCCTGCTGACGGTCTTCAACTCCAGCACCGTTCGGGGTCAGGCGAAGGCGGTCGCCGACGAACTGCGGGCCGCCGGCTTCGAGTCGCTGCTGGACAGCGGCAATGACCCCCTCTACCCGGCGTCGGACCTGCGCTGTGTCGCCCAGATCCGGTTCGGTCCGGCCGGGGCCGCGGCCGCCCGGACGGTGTTGCTGGTGGCGCCGTGCGCTCAGCTCGTGGTCGATTCCCGGGTCGACGACTCGGTGGACCTGGCCCTCGGCGGGCGGTACATCTACGACTCCGTCAGCCCGGAGGTCCGGGACCAGCTCAAGGCCATCAGGGAGGCGGCGACCCCGCCGGCCGTCATCGAGGGCCAGACCGCGGCGGCCAGGCCGCTGCCGCCGATCCCCGCACTGCCCGACGCCGCCTGCTCGAGCTGACGCGGCCAACGTCCCTTTCGGGATTTTCGGGGTGGACGCCGTGCCCCATCCGAATCGAATCAGTACGATTCCGGGACCCATGCCGTCCATGCCCGACCGGGCGGCGCACCCGATCGGCCCCAATCGGCCGCCAATCGGCCCCCAATCGGCGAGGAGCTCGCGTGGCAACCAACCAGCCCGACATCGCTTTCGGCATCGACATCGGTGGCACCGGCATCAAGGGTGGCGTGGTCGACCTGCGCGGCGGGGTGCTGATCGGCGAACGTTATCGGCTGCCGACGCCCAGTCCGTCCACCCCGCAGGCGGTCGCGGAGACCGCCGGCCGGGTGGCCGCGCAGTTCGACTACGCGGGCCCGTTCGGCGTCGACTTTCCCGGTGTGATGCTGGGCGGTGTCGTGCATTCCGCCGCGAACGTGGACAAGGGCTGGATCGGCACGTCGCTGAAAGAGGTGATGGAGCCGCAGCTGCCCGGGCCGGTGACGGTGCTGAACGACGCGGACGCGGCCGGACTGGCCGAATCGCGGTACGGGGCGGGCCGGGGGATACACGGCCTGGTCATCGTCGTCACCTTCGGCACCGGCATCGGCATCGCCCTGATCAACGACGGCAAGCTGGTGCCCAATGCCGAACTCGGGCACATCGAACTCGACGGATATGACGCCGAGACCAGGGCCGCGGCCTCCGCCCGCGAGCGGGACGGCCTGTCCTGGGAGCAGTGGGCCAAGCGGGCCTCCAAGTTCCTGCGCCACCTGGAGAACCTGCTCTGGCCCGAGCTGTTCATCCTGGGCGGCGGGATCTCCAAGAAGCCGGAGAAATGGGTGCCGTTGCTGCGCAACCGCACGCCGACGGTCGTCGCCCAGCTGATCAACAACGCCGGGATCGTGGGCGCGGCGTTGGCCGCCAGCGAGGCACAAGACCATGAAGCCGAACCGGCGGAATCACCGGCGGAATCCACCCAGGCGCTCATTCTGGACTGACCCGTCCGGCGGATCGGCGCCACCCGGGTGGCGGATCGCTGCCCCGATTCGGTCGTGGCCGGCAGGTGGCGCGGCTACACTGGAACGGTCGCTTTCCGGCAGGACCACGGTTCTCGAGTTCGGATCCCTTCGCGTCGGCTCAGCGCAAGCTGCCCATCGGCGTGAGCGGATTGCGAACCGCCAGTCTATGCGGCTCGTTGACGCGAAAGGGCATCAGTGGCAGGCGCAGCAACCTCCCCGAGTTCGACCCGTACTCGACGGTCGGCCTCGGACGACACCCAGACGGTGGCCAGGCCCACCCCCGATGCAGTCGATCCGGCTGCCGAGTCGCCCGATCCGGAGGCGGCCGACGAGGCTCCCGAAGAGGCCCTCCTGGTTACCGAGGACGTCGAATTGATCGACGTCGAGGACGGCGACGACTCGGCCGGGCCGGGTCCGGCCGCCCAGGTGGTCGGCGTGGTCGAGGTCGATGACTCGACCGACGACGCGGACGAGGACGAGGAGGACGAGGCCGCTGCCCCCGCGGTGGCCAAGGCCAAGCCGGCCGGCAAGGACGCCACCGACAAGCCGGGCGAGTCCGAGGAGTTCACCTGGGACGACGAGGAGGAGTCCGAGGCGCTCAAGCAGGCCCGCAAGGACGCCGAACTGACGGCGTCCGCGGACTCGGTACGGGCGTATCTCAAGCAGATTGGCAAGGTCGCGCTGCTCAACGCCGAGGAGGAGGTCGACCTCGCCAAGCGGATCGAGGCGGGCCTGTACTCGTCCGAGCGGATGCGTCAGTTCGAGGAGATCGGCGAGCGGCTGCCCAACCAGATGCGGCGCGACCTGCGCTGGATCAAGCGGGACGGCGAACGCGCCAAGAACCATCTGCTGGAGGCGAACCTGCGTCTGGTGGTGTCGCTGGCCAAGCGGTACACCGGCCGCGGCATGGCGTTCCTGGACCTGATCCAGGAGGGCAACCTCGGCCTGATCCGGGCGGTCGAGAAGTTCGACTACACCAAGGGCTACAAGTTCTCCACCTACGCCACCTGGTGGATCCGGCAGGCGATCACGCGGGCGATGGCCGACCAGGCCCGCACCATCCGCATCCCGGTGCACATGGTCGAGGTCATCAACAAGCTCGGGCGGATCCAGCGCGAGCTCCTGCAGGATCTGGGCCGCGAGCCCACCCCGGAGGAGCTCGCCAAGGAAATGGACATCACCCCGGACAAGGTGCTGGAGATCCAGCAGTACGCCCGGGAGCCGATCTCGCTGGACCAGACCATCGGCGACGAGGGCGACTCGCAGCTCGGCGACTTCATCGAGGACTCCGAAGCGGTCGTCGCGGTCGACGCCGTGTCCTTCACCCTC
>DATDBV010000380.1:0-4209 GCA_036524715.1 Nakamurella sp.
CTCTTCCCTGGGTATTCCGACGTGCACGGAGCCCTCTGCCTTCCCTCGATCTGCCACGAGCGTTCCGACGCGGGCATCGCCCGGTGCAACCCTCGCAGCCCAGGTGAGGGCAGAATCGAGCGGTTACACGCCGCCGCAGGACCATATCCAACGTCGGCCCTGGTCGGGGAATCCGACCCGCGCTCTACAGCCGATCCGGACATCCGGGACGATAATTTCAGGATGCCGCAGCTGCTTTGCCCGACGCTGATCGGCAGGGACGACGAGATGTCCACGATCGCCGATGCCCTGGACCGGGCGATCGCGGGCGCCGGCGGAGTGGTCGTCGTGATCGGCGAGGCGGGCCTGGGCAAGTCGCGCATCGCCCGCGAAGCCTCCGCGCTCGCCCGGCAGCACGCGATGCCGGTGCTGCTGGGCCGCGAGGTGCAGGAGCATCGCGCCAGCTCCTTCCGGGCCTTGTCCGAAGCGTTGCTCGCCGCGTTCCGGACGGACGCCCCTCCCGATGACTCCGACCTGGCACCCTTCCGTCGGCACCTGTCCAGGCTCGTCCCGCAGTGGCGATCGGACGGCGACGAGCATGCAGGTCCGGCCACCGAACTGGACGGGGCGAACGACCTGGTGCTCGCCGAGGGTGTGTTGCGGTTGCTGCGGACATTGGCCGGCCGAACGGGCTGCCTGCTCGTGCTCGAGGACCTGCACTGGGCCGACGAGGAGACCCTCGCCGTCCTCGAGTACCTCGCCGACAATCTGCATACCGAGCACGCATTGTGCCTGGCCACCGTCCGCCGCGGTGAGCACAACCCGGCGGAACGACGTGTGCACATGCTGGCGGCTCGTCGGGCGGCCACCGTGCTGGATCTCGCTCCGCTGACCGCGGACCAGGTGGAGCAGATGAGCGCGGCGTGCCTCCGGCTGCCCCGGCTGCCTGCCCGCTTCGGCCGATCCGTGGTCGACCGCGCGGAGGGCGTCCCCTTCCTGGTCGAGGAATTATTGGCCGGTCTGGCGGCGCGGGGGTTCGTTCGTCGGCAACTCGATCGTTGGGAGGTTCCGGACGAGCCGGCCGCAACGGCGATCGTGCCGGTGAGCTTCGCCGAGACCGTCCTGTCCCGCCTCGAGGCGCTCGGTCCGCCTGCTCGGCAGGTGCTGAACGCCGCGGCCGTGCTGGGCCGGCGGTTCGACTGGTCGTTGCTGCCGTCGGTCACCGGGATGGATCAGGAGGGGGTGACCCGCGCGCTGAGCGGCGCCGTGGACGCGCAACTCCTCACTGCCGACGAGGGTTTCCGCTTCCGGCACGCGCTGACCCGGGACGCGGTGCTCGCGCATCTGCTTCCGCCGGATCGGGTCGACCTGTCCAGGCGCGCCCTCGATGCGCTCGTCGCCGCACACCCGGACCTTCCAGGCCGATGGTGTGACCTCGCCCCCGAGCTCGCCGAGCAGGCCGGTGACCGTCACCGGGCGGCCAGCAGCCTGCTGGAGGCCGGACGGCGGGCGTTCAACGACGGCGGGTTGACCGTTGCCCAGACTGTGCTGGAGCGGGCACGGGGCCAAGCACAGGACGATCCGCTGCTGCTTGGACGACATCGACGACTCACTGACCGAGGTGTTGGCGCACGCGGGACAGGTGGAGCGGGCCATCGAGGTCGGCGAACCGCTGGTCGCCAGGCTGGCTGGCCGACCGGATGCCGACCGCATGCGGGCGGGCGTCCACCTGCGCCTGGCCCGCGCCGCGGTTGCATCCGGCGCCTGGCCGACGGCGACCGAGCATGTCGAGCGGGCACGGGCCCGGGTGGCCGCGGGCACCGACGCCGACCTGGCTGCCCGGGTCGAGGTGCTGGCGGCGCAGGTGGCGATGGGCACCCGTCAGCTGGACCGGGCGGCCGAGCACGCCCGCCTTGCACTCGAGATGGCGCAGGAGAGCGGGCGTCCCGAGGTGGTCTGTGAGGCATTGGAGATCCTCGGACGCCGAGCGCGCTCGTCGGACCTGGTTCAGGCCGAGGATTACTTCGAGCGTGGCCGGCAATTCGCTGAACGTCACGGACTGCGCCTGTGGGAGGTCCGCGCGCTGCACGAACTGGGGTCCATCGACCTGCTCACGTGCGCCGGGCGGGACCGCCTGGTTCGAGCCAGGGACGGGGCGCAGCGGCTCGGCGCCCTGGCCACCGCCGCAGTCGTCGACCTGCAGCTCGCCCAGTCCCTGGGCAGCTGCGCCGCGCTGCACGACCAGGCGCTGGAGACGGCGGTGCGGTGCGCGGAGACCTCCAGGCGGCTGCGGCTGGACAGCCTGTTGCCGTTTGCTGTGATCGTGCAGGCCGATGTCTTCGCCTGGCAGGGCCGGCGCGAGCAGATGGAGACCGCGGTGACCCATGCATTGGCAGTGGCACCCGATGACCTGGCTCTGCAGGGCGACGTGTCGGAGGTCTGGGGCGAGTACTGGACCCTGCAGGACGAGCGGGAGCGTGCGCTGACCGACATGGAACCGGGCATCGCCGCGCTTCGCCGGTCACGCACGTGGGGTATCCCGATCTTCCCCGGGCTGTGGGCACTGATCCGAACGGTGGACGACCTGGGCGGAGACGAGGCCCGGGCCGAGGTCAGGGCTTCGAAGGCGGGCGTGCACGCGCTGACCCGGGTCTACCTCGACTACGGCGACGCGGTGAGCCTCGGCCGGGCCGGTCATCCCGAGCGGGCATCCGAACTGGCGGCGGCCGTGGTGGCGAGAGTGGACCGGATGCAGGACGTCGACACCGTTGCCGTGCTGGCGTTGCGACTGGCCGCCGAGGCTGCGTTGCGTGACGGCTGGGGCGAACCGGTGCGGTGGCTCGAGGAGTGCGCGGCGTTCTTCGGCGCCCTGGGCCACGATGCGGTCGTCGCCGCCTGTGACCGGCTTCTGTCGGGCCGGCGCCGCATTCGCCTCCCGGGTGGGCTGAGCGAACGGGAGGCCCAGGTGCTCCGCCTGATCGCCGCCGGGAACACCAACCGGGACATCGCCCGCACATTGGTCATCAGCGAGAAGACGGTGGCCCGGCACGTCTCCAACATCTTCGGCAAGCTCGGCGTGGGCAATCGCTCCGCGGCCGCCGCGTTCGCGCACCGGCAGGGATTGGTCTCGGACTGATCGGGCTCCGATTTCCCGATCCATGGGTATTTCTTCCCATCGGATGCGTCGCCGTTCGAATCGTGCTGAATGGTGATTTCGTCCGACGCGGGGGTTCGGCGCTGGCCATACGTTTTCATCACCGCCGATTTCGAAGGAGTTCCGATGACCAGTTCCGCGGTTGCACCGGAGGCGCTCGACGTGACCCCGGCCGGCACCTTCGAGGTGGATCCCGCGCATTCCCGCCTGGGTTTCGCCATCCGCCACATGATGACGCCGGTGCACGGTCAGTTCCTGCGCTTCTCCGGCAACGGTGTCCTGGCCGGATCCGACCTGGCGGGCTCGTCGGTGGTCGTCACTATCGAGGCCGCGAGCATCGAGACCCACCAACCCGACCGCGACGCCCACCTCCGCACTGCGGACTTCTTCGACGTCGACGCTCATCCGACGATCACTCTTGCCAGCACATCGGTTCGCCGGCTCGGCGGCGACCGAGTAGTGGTCGCAGGAGATCTCACGATCAAGGGAATTACCCGGCTGGTCGAGCTGGAGTTCACCTACCACGGGGCCGGGACCGATCCCTACGGCCAACTGCGGCTGGGCTTCACCGGCACCGGAAAGGTCTCCCGTCGGGACTGGGGACTGACCTGGAATGTCGCGCTGGAGACCGGCGGAATGGTGCTCGGCGACACGATCACGCTGGAAATCGAGGTCACCGCGCTGGTCACCTCGTCGACACCCGAACTCAAGGGGGAGGAAACACCATGAACCAACACTGCTCGCCGCAGGGGCCTGACCCGGCTGCGCCGGGACGCTCCGATGCGCTGATTGAGTTGCTCGGACGCTTCGTCGCCGACTTGGGGGCCGCCGCAGCGGCCGGGAACATCGTCGTCGGTCATCGGTTGGGCCTGTACCCGGCACTCGCGGCCGAGGCCGCCACGCCCACGGAACTCGCCGCGCGGACCGGGACGGACGCTCGGTACGTCACCGAATGGCTGGCGGGTCAGGCCGCCGGCCGGTACGTCCAATTCGATTCCGATTCCGGTCGGTATTCGATGACGCCGGAGCAGTCCTACGCCATGGCCGATCCGCAGGGACCGAACCTGCCGGCCGCC
>DATDBV010000381.1:0-4885 GCA_036524715.1 Nakamurella sp.
GACGCGCGCCGGGCGGCCAGCGCGTCCAGGTAGTTGTCGATCTGCCGGATCGGGCAGCGCGGGTCGTTCTCGCCGGCCAGCACCAGCACCGGCGCCCGGACGTGCTCCACCCAGGTCAGCGGTGAGGAGTCCCGATAGGCGTCCGGCGCGTCCTGCGGCGAGCCGCCGAACAGCGCCCGGTCGTAGGCCCGCAGTGGCTCCATCTCGTCCTCGTAGGCGGCGACGTAGTCGGCGACCGGGACGCCGGCGACCCCGGCGGCCCATCGCTCCGGTTGGGCGCCCAGCGCCAGCAGGGTCAGGAAGCCGCCCCAGGAGTACCCCGAGATCACCGACCGGGCCGGGTCGACGATCCCGTCGGCGACGAGATGGTCGTGCACGACTGCGATGTCGGCCAGCTCGGTGTGGCCGACCCGCTCGGTCAGCGCGTCCCGCCAGGCCGATCCGTACCCGGTGGACCCGCGATAGTTCACCTGTACCACCGCGAACCCGGCGTCCAGCCAGGCCGCCCGGCCCGGGTCGAAGGCGTCCTCGTCGGCCGCCGCCGGCCCGCCGTGCACCGAGAACACGGTCGGCCACGGCCCGGCACCGGCGCCGGAAGGTACGGCCAGGAAGGCGTGGATCGGCCCGCCCGGCCCGTCCACCGACAGATCCTGCAGTCCGACGCTGCCGGGCGCGGGCGCACCGGGCGGCCGGAACAGCTCCCGGTCGGTTCCGTCGGGGTGCAGCGCCCGCAGCCGACCCGCGGTCGCGCCGTCGGTCCAGCGGTACCAGATCGCGCCGTCGGGCCGCGCGGTCGCGCCCGCCACCACCCCGCGGGCGGTGGGCAACGCGGTCAGCGACCCCGTGGCCAGGTCGTAGCGGTGCACGGTGGTCCGGCCGGCGTGCGTGTGCAGCACGACCAGCGCGGCGCCGTCCGGGGTGAAATCGGCGTCCAGGTCGCCGGGCAGGTCCAGGACGAGTTCGGTGACGGTGCCGGCCACCGGATCCCAGAGCAGCAGCTCGTCCCGGCCGCGACGCTCGTGACCGACCAGGATTCGCTGGTCGCCGGCGACCGGGCTGACCGCCAGCGGGTCCAGGCCCTTGCCGGGCACGTCCGACAGCTCGGCCAGCACCCGCCGCTCGGTCACCGAGATCGCCCGCAGCGCCGGGTAACGGGCGTCGCCGTGCTCGGTGTGGGCGAGCACCCAGATGCTCTCGTCCGTGGTCATGGCGCCGACCGACGCGTCCTCCGGGTGCCGGTACACGATCTCGGACGGCCCGCCGTCGACGGCCAGGTGGATGCGGGAACCGTCGTCGTCGGCGAACCCGGCGAGCACCACCCGCCGGCCCACCTCGAGCCCGGCCGGGTAGCCGGCGGGCGCGTCCGGCAGCGGATTCGCCGGGGTGGTGGTCGGCCCGGTGCCGAACGACTGGGCGCGCCAGGACCCGAACTCGTCGCCGTCCTGGTCGTCGAACCACCAGAGGGTCGACCCGTCGGCGGACAGGGTGGCCATCGTGGTGCCGTCGGGCCGGTCGGTCGCCACCACATGTCGCTCGGCGGTGATGTCCCAGCACCAGACCTCGGTGCGGCCGGTGGCGTTGGAGGTGTAGCAGGTGCGGTCCGCCTGGTCCCGCGCCCGGTGCGGCAGGCCCACCCGGACAGCGGTGAACCGGCGGCGCCAGCGCTCGTCCGCCCCGGGGTCGTCGAACAGTCGATCGGGGACGGTTGCGGTCGGGTGGTCGGCGCGCAGCTCGGGCATCCCTGCATCCTGCCCAGCGGACGGCCGGCTCGACTCGCCGCCTCCCGATCGGTGACCTAGTGTCAATGCGCGATGACGGACAGTGGTCGAGCAGTCAGCAGGTGTCGTCACCGACGAGGGCGGGCCCGATGAGCAACCGGACATGGCGAGCACTGGCGGCGGTCGTGATGATGGTCGCCGCGACGGCGATCGTCGCGCTGCCGGTGGCGGCCGGCCCGGTGGCCGAGCGGGCGCTGCAGGCGAACTGCGACGGCGCCAACCCCACGCCCGCGGCCCGTGATGCCGCGGTGCGGATCACCATCGGCGTGGCCAAGACCATGGGCGTGAGCCGGCACGGCCAGATCGTCGCCGTGATGGTGATGCAGCAGGAATCGTCGATCCGGAATCTGGCCAACGACGGCTCCAGCCAGCAGGCCGCGTCCTGGACGTGGCCGGGTCGGGCGTACTGGCTGGCCACCACCAGGCTGTCGCTGCGATACCCGCACGACCGGTTCGGCGCCTTCGACGGCGCCCACGACACCGATTCGATCGGCCTCTACCAGCAACGTCCGGCGTACGGCTGGGGTGATTACGGGGTGAGCAACGGCCGGACCGACCCGGCCGGAGTGGTCCGGCGCCTGCTGGACCCCCGGTGGGAGGCAATGGCGTTCTTCGGCGGGCAGCGCAGTGCCGCCCCGACTTCCGGCCTGTTGGACATCTCCGGCTGGGAGCGCCTGTCGCTGAACGACGCCGCCCAGCGGGTGCAGCGGAGCGGCAACCCGACCCTCTACGGGCAGTGGGAGGCGCTGGCGACCAGCTACGTCGACCGCAACCAGGACGCACAGTCCATCGCCCTGCCGTGGTACCCGGGCGGCGGGCAGGACCTCGGCAGGTGCGCCGAGCCACTGACCATCAGCTTGCGCGCCCAGGCCAACGGGCGGTACGTGGTGGCGGAGAACGGCGGTGCGTCGTCGCTGATCGCGAACCGCACCGCGATCGGGTCCTGGGAGCGGTACGACCTGCTCATGCTCGGCGGTACCCGGGTCGCGTTGCGTGCCCACGCCAACGGCGCGTTCGTGTGCGCCGAGAACGCGGGCGCGTCGAGCCTGATCGCCAACCGCGGCGCGGTCGGCCTGTGGGAGACGTTCACGCTCGTATCGAACGTGGATTCCTCCGTCAGCCTGCGCGCGGCGGTGAACAACCGCCTGGTCGCCGCCGAGAGCGCGGGTGGGGCGCCGCTGATCGCCAACCGGACCGTCATCGGGCAGTGGGAAAAGTTCGACCTGGTCGGCGCCTGATCGGACCGGAGCGGGTGTGCATAGGGTGGTCGTCGCACATCACGAAAGGAACTCAGCGATGTCGACCGAGACCATCGAATTCCAGGCGGAAGCCCGCCAGCTCCTGCAACTGATGATCCACGCGATCTACTCGTCCAAGGACGTCTTCCTGCGCGAGCTGATCTCCAACTCCTCCGATGCCCTGGACAAGCTGCGGTTGGCCGCCTTCCGGGACAAGGACCTGGACGTCGACACCGACGACCTGCACATCACGGTGTCGACGGACCCGGCCGCGCGGACGTTGACCGTCGCGGACAACGGCGTCGGGATGAGCCGGGACGAGGTCGTCGATCTGATCGGCACCATCGCCAAGTCCGGCACCAACGAGGTGCTGGCCAAGCTGCGCGAGGCCCGCGAGTCCGGGCAGTCTGAGCAGGCGTCGGCCGAGCTGATCGGCCAGTTCGGCGTCGGCTTCTACTCCAGCTTCATGGTCGCCGACCTGGTCACCCTGGTCACCCGCAAGGCCGGCACCCACCAGGGTGTGCGGTGGGAGTCCACCGGCGAGGGCAGCTACACCGTCTCGGATGAGCCGGACGCGCCGCAGGGCACCTCGGTCACGCTGCACCTCAAGCCCGAGGACACCGAGGACGAGTTGCACGACTACTCGAACCCGGCGACCGCCCGCCGCATCATCAAGCGCTACTCCGACTTCATCACCTGGCCGATCCGGATGGCCCCGGCGCCTGCGCCGCCCGTGCAGACCGAGGTCGAGGGCGAGGACGTGACCACGGTCGAGGCGGACCCGGAGCTCGAGGTCGTCAACTCCCGCAAGGCGCTGTGGGCGCGGCCGCAGAGCGAGGTGTCCGACGAGGAGTACACCGAGTTCTACCGGCACGTCAGCCACGATTGGCAGGAGCCGCTGCAGACCATCCGGCTGTCCGCCGAGGGCACCTTCGAGTACCAGGCGCTACTGTTCGTTCCCGGCCACGCCCCGATGGACCTGTACTGGCGGGAAGCCAAGCGCGGCGTGCAGCTGTACGTCAAGCGGGTCTTCATCATGGACGACTGCGAGGCGCTGGTCCCCGAGTACCTGCGCTTCGTCAAGGGTGTCGTCGACGCGAACGACCTGTCCCTGAACATCTCCCGCGAGATCCTGCAGCAGGACCGGCAGATCCGGCTGATCCGCAACCGGCTCGTCAAGAAGGTCCTGTCGACCGTCAAGACCATGCGGGACGACGAGCCGGAGAAGTTCGCGACGTTCAACGCGGAGTTCGGCCGGGCGGTCAAGGAGGGCCTGCTGGCCGACCCGGACAACCGGGCCGCGATCCTGGAGATCCTGTCCTTCGCGTCCACCAACGACCCGCAGAAGCCGACCACGCTGGCCGACTACGTGTCCCGGATGCCCGAGGGGCAGAGCGACATCTACTACATCACCGGCGAATCGCGGGCGGCGCTGGAGTCCTCGCCGCACATGGAGGCGTTCCGGGCCAAGGGCTACGAGGTGCTGCTGCTGACCGACCCGGTCGACGAGATCTGGGTGGACGCCGTCCCCGACTTCGACGGCAAGTCGTTCACCTCGATCGCCAAGGGAGAGATCGACCTGGGCGGCGAGGATGTGGACGAAGACACGGCCAAGGACTTCGGGGACCTGCTCGGCTGGCTGACCGCGACCCTGATCGACGACGTGAAGGCGGTGCGGCTCTCGCACCGGCTGACCACCTCGGCGGCGGTCCTGGTCGGCGACCCCGGCGACCTCACCCCGACCCTGGAGAAGATGTACCGGGCGATGGGCCAGGAGCCGCCGACGGTCAAGCGCACCCTGGAGCTGAACCCGCAACACACGCTGGTGACCGGGCTGCGGGATGCGCACCGGCAGCGATCCGACGACCC
>DATDBV010000382.1:0-2049 GCA_036524715.1 Nakamurella sp.
GCCGGACAGCTGCAGCAGCGTCACGAACAGCACGCCGAACGCGGCCGGGTTGACGATGTGCCGGCCGCTGTAGGCGACCAGGTATTTGGACGCCGACGCCGCCGCGGCCGCAAGGGCGATGGCCAGCAGCTCCACCGGTTCGGTGCTGGGCCACAGCAGGAAGAACAGCAGACCCGCGGTGATCAGGCTGGACTCGGCGTGCGGGTGCACCCCGAACAGTGCCCCGTACAGCCGGTTCGAGCCGTAGGTGACCGCCAGCAGCACCGCCAGGGTGGCGGCCAGGTCGACCGTCTCGTAGTACAGGACGCCGGCGAACGACAGGGCGAAGGCCAGGACGGTGAGCAGGCCCAGGCAGATCGCCACCAGCCGGTACATGGTGACCCGGCCGAGCAGCGCGTCGATCCCGGTCCTGGCGCGGACCAGGGCGGGTTGGGCCGGTACAGTCGCGACGGTCGCGGTCATGACGCCTCCTGTCTCTTGGGCTCGGTCGACCCTTCGAGGGGGGCGACGCCGCTGGGGTGATGACACGCTCGGCGCGGGTCGCTCGCAGGCTGCCACCGAGCCCACCCGCCCGCCCTGCCGGGGCTGACGGCGCGGTGTGCGTGATTCGCACTGATATTGGGCCCGCCCACCCGCCCTGCGCTCATGACGTCACCTCCTGCGGGTCGCTCGCAGGCTGCCACCGAGCCCACCCGCCCGCCCTGCCGGGGCTGACGGCGCGGTGTGCGTGATTCGCACTGATAGTGGGCCCGCCCACCCGCCCTGCGCTCATGAGAACAGCTCCCCTTCGAAGGTGGGCGACCAGTGCGCGGATCCGTCGCCGAGCACCCGCAGCCAGTCGGCGCCGAAGGCGTCGGCCAGCTGGTGGGTCTGCGGCGGCGAGGTGAAGAAAAGGGCGGTGGCCAGGCCGTCGGCGACCATGGCCGACGACGCGATGACCCAGGTGGCGACGACGTCCCGGACCGGTTCACCGGAGCGGGGGTCGACGATGTGGTGCAACCCGGCCCAGGTGCGCCGGTTGCCGGCCGAGGCGGCGAGGGCGTCGTCGGACAGCGGGACCGTGCCGATCACCTTGGAGGTGTCGCCGGGGTGCTCCAGCCCGACCCTGATCTGGTCCGGTCCCCGGTGCAGCAGGTCCCCGCTGCCGTCGACGACGAACGACCCGACCTCGAACGAGGCCAATAGCTCGCCGAGAATGTCGACCAGGTAACCCTTCCCGGCGGCGCCGACGTCCAGCAGGACAGGCCGGGTGCTGGTCACCACCGGCCCGTCCCAGCTCATCGACTCGTCCCAGCCGGGGGTTCGGCGGACCGTGGCGGCCGGGGTGAACCGGTAGCCGGCGTCGTAGCCGAGGTCGGCCAGCGTGCCGCCGATCAGCGGGGTCACCGCGCCTCCGGTGCCGTCGTGCAGCCGCCGGTACAGCCCGATCAGCGGTACCGCCTCGCTCGGGAACTCCACCGTGCCGGCCCCCCCGGCGAGCCGGTTGACCAGCGAATCGCTCCGGAACCGGGACCAGGTGCGATCGAACTCGTCGATCCGGTCGGCCAGGCGCAGCCATTGGGCCGGGCTCAGCGCATGGTCGGTGTCGATCTGCCAGTGCGTGCCGATCGCCTCGAATCGCCGGGTGAACGGCCGCGCGGGGCGATCGAGCGCGGTGGCGGCCGGGGCGGTGTCAGGCTTGGGCATCGGACTTGATCGTCTCGACCGCGGCGTTGAAGCCGCCGGAGGTGAGCGACGACCCGGCCACCTTGTCCAGGGACACCTCGTCGATGTCCTTGCCGATGATCAGGGCGGCGAAGTTGTCGACGAACTCGCCCTGGTACTGGCTCGACGGCGGCCTGGTGGCGCCGCCCTCGGCGGTGGCCGCGGTGATGACGTCGTCCGCGATGGTCAGCGTGACGGTGACCTCCTCGGTCCCGCCTGGGCTGGTGTAGGTGCCGGTCGCCGTGTAGGTGCCGTCCGTGTACGTGCTGGTGCTCACCGCGGCGGCTTCCGAAGTGGCGGCCTCGGTGGTGGCGGCGGAGGTGGCGGCGGCGGCCGGACTGGCCG
>DATDBV010000383.1:0-4096 GCA_036524715.1 Nakamurella sp.
GGCGGCCCCCACCCGGTCGCCGGCTTCCACCACCAGCGGTTCGAGGCCCCGTTCCAGCAGGTGCGCGGCCGCGGCCAGGCCGACCGGGCCGGCGCCGATCACCACCACCGGCAACGGCCCGGCGCCGGTCACCTGGTCGGCCATGCCGGTCGCCGCCGCGTCCGCGTCCACCGAGACCGCCTCGGGTGTCCCGACACCCGACGATTCATTCGCCGCACAGCCGCAGCCACCCGCCCCCGACGAGTCCGCGCCGCAGCAGTCCGCCTTCGCCGCCGGCTCGCAGCAGCTGACCTGCGCTGCCGGAGCGCAGCACGCGCTCACCACACCCGCCGCGTCGCCGGCCGCTGACCCGTGTTGCTCGTCCATCAGACACCCCTTCCATCGACAACTATCAATACATCGATCATCATCGATACATCGACAGTTGTCAATGTATTAGCGGAGGAGTTCTGGCGACCGGCGGGGCTGCGCCCGACGGCGGGTTGGCGGTGTCCGGTCAGGACCAGTCTGAGCGGGGTGACTTCGGGGCCCGGGTAGGACTGTTCGCTGCCTTCGAGGTCGTCGTTCTCATTGATGCCGAGGTCACCGAAGTCCTTGCGGACCAGGAAGGGTCGAGCGTCGGGCGCGGTCGGGTCGCGCAGCGAGATGATCAGGTGCCACGCGAAGGCCGGGTTGTGCAGCCGGAAGTCGATGCTGGAGAAGTTGGCCGGCTGGCGGCGGTGGATATGGAAGGCGGCGACGGGTTCCAGGCCGGTTTGCTCGATGCGTTGCCAGGCTTGCAGCAATTCGGTGGGGTCGGCGACGAATCTGGCGTCCTCGTAGGCCCGGAAGTAGCTGCCCTGGGCGTGAAACGCGGACCGGTTCGCCGGGTCGTTGCGCCGGTTGCGCGCGGGTCAAGGAGCACGACGTCGACCGCCCGGTACGGGAAGCCCGGGTCTCGCGGGTCGCCAACCAGCAGACCGAAGGCCTTGAGGCCGGCCGCGTTCTGCTCCTGGGCCTGTCCCAGGAGCCGGGCATACAGGTCGGCCGGCATGTGGACGGCCTGCAGTGTCGAGATGGGTGCGGCGTCCGCCGCCAGGGCGTGGGGCATGGGTGACCTCCGATGTCAGTTGGCTGATTGCGCTGACGAGCGACCGGCGGTCGGGATGCAGGATCGGCGATTTCGTGGGGCGGCTGCATCCATCGTCGGCCGGCGTCGTCTACCTCGATGAGCCCGTGAGCCAGAGGAGAACCGCGATGCCCGCCACCAGGACCGATCCCACACCCGTACCGACCACCACTTCGCCGCCGGTGACCCGGTCACCCCGGGACCGGGACGACCCGACGACGGCGGCCGACCCTGCACCAGCGGCCGGGTGCTGTCCACCCGCGGTGCAGGTCAGTTGCTGCGCCCCGGAGCAGAAGGCGGGTTGCTGCGGGACGGCGGCCGATGCGTCCGGGACGTGTGGGTGCCAGGATTGAGCCGAGGCGATGATGAGCACACCCCCGACTGCGACCCGCCCGGCCGGCACCGAACTGGACGGCGCCTACCGGCAGATGCGGGACCGGTTGCGGGCGTTCATCGCCCGCCGGGTCGAGAATCCGGAAACGGCTGAGGACCTGACTCAGGAGGTGCTGCTGCGGTTGGTCCGCAGCAGCAGGTCGGACGAGTTGGCCGACCCCACCGCCTGGTTGTACCGAGTGGCCCGCAACGTGATCATCGATCACTACCGTGCCCGACGGCCCGGCCAGGCGTCGGATGCGATCGACCCGGTCGCAACCGATCCGGTCACCGATCCGTTCGCCGATGATCCCGGGAGCGCGCGACGCGAACTGGCGCTCTGTGTGCGGTCGCTGATCGAGCAGCTCGCCGAGCCGTACCGGTCGGCGGTCCGTGCCGTCGACCTCGACGGCGCCACTCATGCCGCGGTGTCCGCGAGCACCGGGTTGAGCGTCCCCGGCGTGAAGTCCCGGGTGCAGCGAGGTCGGCGCCGGCTGCGGGACCTGCTGCTCGCATGCTGCACCGTTGAGGTCTCCGTCGGCGGCGCGGTGGTGGAATACACGGCCCCACCGTCCTGCGCGGTCAACAGCGGCTGCGCCGGGTAGTTCCAGCGGTCACGCCGGGTGACCGACCGTGCGGGGCCTACCCCGGGCGGTGATCGTTACCCCGGTGTTGAAGGGCGCGTGGATTCCTCGCCAGTTGGCAAGTGGGCCGCAGACCGCGAACCGAGAGCCGATGTCGGACTGGCCTGTTCGGAGCCAGGCATCTGGCGCAGGGTGCGGGATAGTCGACCGGTGGAGCTTGAGCTGCTGGTCGTGCCCAACTGTCCGAACGAAGCCGAGGCGATCACCGCCATACAGGCCGCGGCGAGGCAGGTCGGCCTCGGTGCGGCTGCGGTGCGGACCACCGTGATCGACACCGATGGGCAGGCCCGGGGCCTCGGATTCGCCGGATCGCCGACGTTCTTGATCGACGCCGTCGACCCGTTTGCTGAGCCGGGAGGCCCGATCGGCATGGCCTGCCGGATCTACTCGGACCACGGACGGCCCGGCCGGTGTTCCTGACCTTGCGCAGCTCCGCGCCGCGCTGGTCAGGGCGTGTGCTTCCCGATCCAGCGCAGCGGGCGGCCGATGATGCGGTGGTCATGCCAGCCGTGGTCCATCACGAACCGGCGTGCTCCTCGGAGCCTGCCTCTGACCCGGACAGCGAACCCGGCGCGGGTCCGGTCCTCGAGACACCGATCTTGGCGTAGATGTGCTGGACGTGATGCTCGGCGGTTCGGCGCGAGATCACCAACCGTTCGGCAATGTCCGCGTTGCTGCATCCGGCGGCGACCAGCGCGAGCACCTCGATCTCGCGGTCGCTCAACCCGCCGGGCCGCACCCGCGCGGGTGACCGGCCACCGTGGCCGGCCTCCGCGAGAACGGCCGCCGCGGCGTCGTGATCGAAGCGGCCGGCCCGGGTTTCGTCGAGCAGGACGGCGGCGGCCTGTTCCGGCGTCATCGCCGGCCGGTGCGGGCGGGCCTGCAGCATCCCCGCGAACGCGTCCGCCACTGCGAGGACGCGCGCCGGCATGGGCAGCGTCGCTGCCGTACACGCGCGGTGGTACCCGGAGCCGTCGAGCCGCTCGTGGTGCATGCCCACGATGACCGCGTGCGGTTGCAGCGCCGGAGACGTGGCAAGGATCCGCTCGGAATAGTAGGCGTGCATCCGTACCTGCTCGCGATCCATCCGGGTGAGCGGTCCCGGCTTCTCCCACACCCGATTCGACACCCCGACCCGTCCGACATCGTGCAGCAGACCGGCGATCTCGACCTGACCGACAACCTGCTCGGCCATTCGCAACCGGCGCGCGGCGCCGGCGGCCAGCCGGGCCACCTGCCGCGAATGACCGTGCAGCCAGGGGACTTTGACGTCTGCCAGATCACCGAAGGTGGCCGCAAGTTCCAGCATGCCGTCCTATGACGTGGTGAGCACCGGACTCGGTTCAACGGCGAGCATTCGGTCATGATGGTCGACGCTGTCGTCGACCTCGTCAAGGATCGACTCCGGGTCGGCGGTGAAGGCATCGACCACCGCAGGGTCCAGGATCCCGCCGGCCCGTCGACGCAGCGCCGTCACCGCACCCTCGGAGCCGCCGAGCTGCCCGAAGAAGGCGGCGTCCATCGCTGCGCGGGCGACCCGCGACGCGATCACGATCTCGTCGCCCCGCAGGCCGGAGGGCACGTACCCACCCGACCATGACTCGTAGACGTGGTACAGCGCCTGCTGCGTCGAACGCGGCAGCCCCAGCCGGCGGGCCGTGTCCCGCGCCACCTCGCACACCCCGACGTCCGTGCGCCTTCCCCATTCGGCTCCCGAAGCCAGCGTGAAAGCCGTTACCTGGGCCGTCATCGCGCCGGTCATCCCACTGGTCAGCCGCGGCAGGAAGGTCGCCACGACATCGTTCGGGTCGGCGATGTCGGTGTGCGCCACCGCGCGATTGAGCGCGAGATCGTCGCCGAATGCGGACGCCGACTCGTGGGCGACCCCGACGCAGCCGATGTGCATCAGCAACGCAGTGTAGAAGCTGTCCCGGATGTCGTCGCCGGTCAGGTTCAGGCGACGCGCCAGCGC
>DATDBV010000384.1:0-2525 GCA_036524715.1 Nakamurella sp.
GCGGATCCGCCGGATCGTGCCGCATCACCCGCTGGAACAACGTGTACGCCAACGGCGCCAACGACATCGCCGTCCCCGGATGCCCGTTACCCACCTTCTGCACCGCATCCGCGGCCAACACCCGCGCGGTGTCCACCGCCCTCGTGTCTACCGGCGTCCAGTCCTGCGGCAGCACAGGAATGGTCAGAGAATCCTGGTCGATGATCGTCGTGCTCACGTGGGAGCGCCCTTCTTGGATCGGCGAAAGTTCGGCGGTGGGCCGGTGGATGTGCGGGTTCAGACCTGGACTTCGGTGCGGTCGGCCGACCACTGGGTGTGGAAGGTGCCGTCGCGGTCGATACGCCGATAGGTGTGGGCGCCGAAGAAGTCTCGTTGACCCTGGATGAGCGCCGCGGGCAACCGCTCCGACCGCAGACCGTCGTAGTAGGCCAGCGACGAGGAGAACCCGGGGGCGGGGATGCCGGATTCCGCGGCGTGAGCGACCACCCGCCGCCAGGATTCCTGGGTGTCGCCGAGGGCGTCGGTGAAGTACGGCGCGACCAGCAGGCTGGCCAGGTCGGGGTCCTGTTCGAAGGCTTCGGTGATCCGGTTGAGGAAGGCGGCGCGGATGATGCAGCCGCCCCGCCAGATCCGGGCCAGGGCCCCGCTGTCGATCTTCCAGTCGTATTCCGCGGCGCCGGCCGCGATGACGTCGAAGCCCTGCGCGTAGGCGACGATCTTGGAGGCGTACAGGGCCCTGCGGACATCCTCGACGTACCGGTCCCGATCCGGGACCGACCCGGCGGGGGTCGGGCCGGGCAGCGTGGCGGCGGCCGCACGCTGGACCGCCTGGGCGGACAGCCCGCGAGCGAACACGGCCTCGGCGATCCCCGAGACCGGGGTGCCCAGGCTCAGCGCCGTCTGCACCGTCCAGGTGCCGGTGCCCTTCTGCGCCGCGGCGTCGACGATGACGTCGACCAGCGGCCGGCCCGTCGCGACGTCGGCCTGACGCAGCACCTCCGCGGTGATCTCCACCAGGAACGACTCGAGTTCCCCGCCGTTCCATTCGGTGAAGACATCCGCGATCTCGGTGGGCGACAGACCCGCGCCGCGGCGCAGCAAATCGTAGGCCTCGGCGATGAGTTGCATGTCGGCGTACTCGATGCCGTTGTGCACCATCTTGACGAAGTGCCCGGCGCCGTCGGCGCCGACGTGCGTGCAGCAGGGTTGGCCGTCGACATGCGCGGAGATCTTCTCCAGGATCGGGCCAAGCACCCGGTAGGACTCCTCGGAGCCGCCGGGCATGATGCTGGGCCCGTTCAACGCGCCTTCCTCGCCGCCGGAGATGCCGCAGCCGACGAAATGGATCCCCTTGTCCCGCAGGGCCGCTTCCCGGCGGCGGGTGTCCCCGAACTGGGCGTTGCCGCCGTCGATGAGAATGTCACCCGGTTCGAGCAATTCGGCCAGCTCGTCGATCACCGCGTCCGTGGCGCTGCCCGCCTTGACCATGATGATCACCGTGCGGGGCGCGGCCAGGGAGGCCACGAATTCCGCCGCGGTCGTGCTCGGCACGAACACGCCGTCCGAACCGTGGTCGGCCAGCAGTGCCTGCGTCTTCGCCGCGGACCGGTTGTGGATGGCGGTGACGTGCCCGTTCCGGGCGAGGTTGCGGGCCAGGTTGGAGCCCATCACGGCCAGGCCGGTGACGCCGATATCGGCGAGCCTGGATCCGGTGGGAGTGGTCATCTGGTGGGTCCTTTGCTGCTCGGTCGGAAAGCCTCGGTGGAAAGCGGGGTCGATGAGTGGACGGCCGGGGGCCGGTTGTCCTAGTCCTCGGAGAGCTGTGTGCTCAGGTTCACCACGGCCGCGACGACGGCGTCGTCCGCCGCCAGGTCCGCGTCCAGGTCGGCCAGCACCGCGCGCACGGCGTCGTCGAGCGGGCCCGCGGCCAGCGCGGTGACCCTGGCGGCGTCGGCGTCCTTCACCGGTGCCCCCGCGCCGCGCAGGTGATTGATCCAGGCGGCGAGCGCCCGCAGCGCGCCGGTCGGGAGCCGGCCTTCGGCACGTTCCCGGCGCAGGGTGGGCAGGATGCGGACCGGGATCTTCTGCGAGCCGTCGGCGGCGATCTGGGCGAGCAGGTGCCGGATGCCGGGGTTGGCGAACCGTTCCAGCAGCGCGTCCCGGTAGGCCGCAACCTCCGGCGGAGGCAGGGTGAGATGGGTGGACGCCTCGGTCCACCACTGGACCAGCCAGTCCCGGCACACCGGGTCGGCGACCGCTTCGGCGATGGTCTGGTGACCGCGGGCGCTGGCCGCGTAGGCCAGCAACGAGTGACCCCCGTTGAGCAGCCACAGCTTTCGCTCTTCGAACGGGGTGATGTCGTCGACGAACCGGGCGCCGGAGTCCTCCCAGGCGGGCCGGCCGGCCGGGAAATCACCGGACAGTACCCACTCGCTGTACGGTTCGGTGACGACCGGGGCCGCGTCGACCCGTCCGGTCAGGTCCGTGGCCACGGCGGCGTCGTCGGAGGGGGTGGCGGGGGTGAT
>DATDBV010000385.1:0-3633 GCA_036524715.1 Nakamurella sp.
CTGCCGACCGCGTCCTTCGCCGGCCAGCAGGACTCGTACCTGAACGTCGTCGGCCAGGACGCGATCGTCGCGCACGTCCGGCGGTGCTGGGCCTCGCTGTTCACCGAACGGGCGGTGAGCTACCGGCGGCAGCGCGGCTTCGACGACCGGAACGTGCGGATGGCGGTGGTCGTGCAGCAGATGGTGTCCCCGACGGCGGCCGGGATCCTGTTCACCGCGGACCCGGTGACCTCGAACCGGAAGGTCGCCACCGTGGAGGCCGTTTGGGGGCTGGGCGAGGCGCTGGTCTCCGGCCTGGTCAGCGCAGACGTCTACACGGTGCGCGACGACGTGGTGGTGACCACCGCGATCGTCCCGAAGCGACGGGCGGTCCAGGCGTCGCCGGGCGGCGGTACACAGCAGGAGCCGATCGCCGCGGAGCGGCAGACGCAGCCGGCGCTGACGAATGCGCAGATCGTCCGCCTGGTGCGGGTGGGCCGGCGGATCGAGGCACACTTCGGCTGCCCACAGGACATCGAATGGTGCCTGGTCGGTGACGACTTCCACATCGTGCAGAGCCGACCGATCACCACCCTGTTCCCCATCCCCACGACCGATGACCAGGACGACCATGTCTACGTCTCCGTCGGTCACCAACAGATGATGACCGACGCGATGAAACCGCTGGGGTTGTCCCTGTGGCAGCTGACGACGCCGCGTCCGATGCACGAGGCGGGCGGACGATTGTTCGTCGACGTCGCCCCAGCACTGGCCACGCCCGCGGGTCGGGCGAGCCTGCTCGCCCTGGCACAGTCCGACCCGCTGACCCGCGACGCGCTGCAGACCGTTATCGACCGCGGCGACCTGGTCAGCCCGCTCCCGGACGAGCGTCCGGCCGCCGCACCCGCACCCGCTGCCTCGCCGATCGAGACCGACCCGGGCATCGTCACCGAACTGATCGAGCAGAGCCGGGCGTCCGTCGCCACCCTGCGTCGTGAGATCGAGACCGTTTCCGGGCCGGCGCTTCTCGACTTCATCCTGGCCGATATCGCGGAGCTCAAGCGGATCCTGTTCGATCCCCGAAGCCACCAGGTCATCATGGCGGGGATGGAGGCGACCTGGTGGCTGGGCGACCACCTCGAGGCATGGCTCGGTGAGAAGAACGCGGCCGGCGCGCTCATCCAATCCGTTCCCCACAACATCACCTCGGAGATGGGGTTGGCACTGCTCGACGTCGCCGACACGATCCGGCCGCACACGCAGGTCGTCGCGTTCCTACAACGCGTCGTCGAAGCGGGGCGGGAGGACAACGATTTTCTGGACGAACTGGCCGGACTCCCCGGCGGGCAGGTGACCCACGACGCCATCCGGCGCTTCCTCGACGAGTACGGCATGCGCTGCGCGGGCGAGATCGACATCACCAGAACGCGTTGGAGCGAGCGTCCCGCCACGCTCCTGCCCACGATTCTGGGCAACATCAAGAACTTCGAGCCGGGCGCCGGCGAGCGACGCTTCGCACAGGGGCTCCAGGAATCGCGGCAGAAGGCGCAGGAAGTGAGCGGGCGGTTGCACGCCCTGCCCGACGGGCAGCGGAAGGCCGAGGAGACCGAGCGGATGATCGACCGCGCCCGCACGTTCACCGGGTACCGGGAGTACCCCAAGTACGGCATGGTCAGCCGCTACTTCGCCTACCGGCAGGCGTTGCTGCGGGAAGCCGAGCGCCTCGTCCGGACGGGCGCGCTGTCCGAGCGGGAGGACATCTACTACCTGCGGCTCGACGAGCTCGCCGAGGTCGTCCGCACGAACGAGGTCGACCAGGACCTCATCCGGGACAGGCGGGAGGCGTTCCGGTCCCACGAAGCGCTGGTCCCACCCCGAGTGCTCACCTCGGACGGCGAGACCATCGCCGGCGAGTATCGGCGCGAGGACGTCCCGCCCGGTGCGCTGCCCGGCCTGCCGGTCTCGGCGGGCATCGTCGAGGGCCGGGCTCGTGTCGTCACGGACATGGCGCGGGCCGGCCTGGACGCGGGCGACATCCTGGTCACCGCCTACACCGACCCCAGCTGGACCCCCTTGTTCCTCACGGTCGCCGGCCTGGTCACGGAGGTGGGCGGCCTGATGACGCACGGCGCGGTCATCGCGCGGGAATACGGCCTGCCGGGCGTCGTGGGTGTGGCGCAAGCCACCGTCCTGATCCGGGACGGGCAGAGGATCCGCGTGAACGGAACCGCCGGGTACGTCGAGATTCTCGACTAGCTGGGCGGCCGTCGGCGCGGAAGTCACCGGGTGCGGCGTCAGCCCAGCTCGTCCACCGACCGCACCCCGCCGGGCCCGTTCGCCGCACGGGCCTCCAGCGCCGCGCCGATCACCCCGCGCAGGTCCGCGCCGACGTTGGCGGCGATGGACGCCGACACCGCACCGAGCACGAACGGCGCATCCACGATCACCACCCGCCCGGCCTGCTCGTCCTCCAGGAACTCCACCGCGGTCTCGGCGGTCAGGTAGCCGCTGCCCAGGTCGTACAGCAGGATCGCACCGTCACCCGAATCGGCCTCGGCGATCGCGGCGGTGATCAGGTCGAACGAGGTGCCGATCGAGCCGTCCTCGAGGCCGCCGGCCGGGCAGATGGCCACGTGGGGAGCCATCTGCGCGGCCACCTCGGCCAGCCCGACGGCCAACTGGGCGCTGTGCGAGACCAGCACGATGCCGACCGTCACGAGGCCTGCTCCGCGGCGTCGGCCAGCGCGGCGAGCAGGTAGGCGGTGCTGGTGGCCCCCGGGTCCTTGTGCCCGATGGAGCGTTCGCCCAGGTAGCTGGCTCGACCCTTGCGCGCCTGCAGCGGAATGGTCGCCTCCGCGCCCATCGCCGCGTCCTTGGCCGCCGCCCGGAGCACCGCAGCGACGTCGCCGCCGGCGTCGGCCGCCGCCCGGGCGGCATTCACCGCCGGCGTCAGCGCGTCGACCATCGTCTTGTCCTCCAGTTCGGCCTTTCCGCGGGCCACCACCCCGTCCCGGCCGGCGGTGAGCGCGGTGAGCACGGCCCGCCCGTCCAGCGTCGGGGCGTCCTTGACGGCCGTGGACGCCCGTAGGAACGCGGTGCCGAACAGCGGCCCGGCGGCGCCGCCGACGGTCGAGATGAGCGTGGAGGCCACCAGTTTCAGCACGGCGGCGGGCGTGTCGAATTCGGCGGTGTCCAGCTTGGCCAGCACCGCGGTGAACCCGCGGGCCAGGTTCTCGCCGTGGTCGCCGTCGCCGATGTCCCGGTCCAGCCGGGTCAGTTCCACCTTGTGCTCGGCGACGGTCGCGGCGACCGCCCGGATGCCCGCGACGGTGCCGGCCGCGTCACAAGCCATGCTCACACGCCCCAGCGCAGCGCCGCGGTGTGCACGGGGGCATCCCACAGCTCGGTGAGTTCGTCGTCGATCTTCAGCAGGGTGATCGACATGCCCTGCATCTCCAGCGAGGTGATGAAGTTGCCGACGAGCGACCGGGTGACCGCGATGCCGCGCTCGGCCAGGAACTTCCGGGCCGAGTTGTAGGCCAGATACAGCTCGATCTGCGGTGTTCCACCCATTCCGTTGACGAACAGCAGGGTGTTGTCGCCGTCGGCGAACGGCAGGTCGTCGACCACCGAGCCGAGCAGGGTGGCCACGAT
>DATDBV010000386.1:0-2146 GCA_036524715.1 Nakamurella sp.
CGCTGGGCCTGTGGCTGGAACCGGTGCGGACGACGTTCAACTACGGCCAGATCAACCTGTTCCTGTGCGCGTTGCTGCTGGCCGGCGCGGTCGCGGGCAAGGAGTGGTTGGCCGGGGCGTCGGTGGGCCTTGCTGCCGGGATCAAGCTGACCCCGGCCATCACCGGGCTGTACTACCTGCTGCAGCGGCGCTGGTCCGCGGTCCTGTGGTCGGTGCTGTTCTTCGCGGTCACCGTGCTGCTCGGGCTGGCGATCGTGCCGTCGGAAACGGTGCGGTTCTTCACCGAGCTGATGCTCGACCCGGCCCGGACCGGGCCGGTGTGGTCGGCGATCAACCAGTCGCTGCGCGGGGCGATCGCCCGGCTGGCCGGGCAGGACCTGACCTCGCTCTGGCTGGTCGCCGCGGCCGTCTCCGGTGTGCTGGGGCTCTGGGCGGCGTGGGCGTGCCTGCGGGCGGGCGACCGTACCGCGGGGTTCCTCGCGGTGCAGATCACCGGCCTGCTGATCTCGCCGATCTCCTGGTCGCACCACTGGGTGTGGGTGCTGCCGCTGCTGCTCTGGTGCCTGTTCGGTCCGCGGCAGCGGTTGACCGCGGTGCGGGTGCTGGCGATCGGCTGGTTCGTCGCCACCTGCAGCTATGTGGTCAGCCTGCTCATCGCGCAGCAGTTCATCGACCAGCCGGCGTCCCGGCCGGGCTGGCAGTCCGCCCTCGGGACCGTCTACCCCCTGCTCGGGGTCGTCACACTGGTGTTGCTGGGCGTGCTCGGGGCCCGGGCGACTGCGCCATCCGGGGGCACTTCGCCTCATCCCGTCACCCCTCCGGACGCCGAACCGATCCGCCCGGCCTGATCAGGCCCTAGCATGGGCAGCGACACGGGAGTCCGGTGCGCCGGGCTGAGAGCGGGACACGCAGTCCCGGACCGTCGAACCTGATCCGGGTCATTCCGGCGCAGGAACGTCCTCTCCGCCAGTCGCGATTCCGGCCGCATCCGGGGTTTCCGGTCATCTCGTCGGGGACATGATCCGGCCGGGAACGTCGACCTGTTAGGGGTGGTCGACGCTCCCGGCCGTGAGGTGTCCGGGACGTCACTCCCGGTCGTCCGTAGGCTGTGCGGACGTGAACGTGGCTTGCCGAGCCCGCGAGACGGCCCCCGAAAGCGAGCCGACGTGATCCCGCTGCGCGCCACCATGCTGCTCGACGCACCGGCGGACACCGTCGGCCGGGTGCTGGGCCGCAGTGACCTGTGGACCAGGACCGCGCGCGCCCTGGGGGTTCGGGCCGAGGTGATCGGGCGGGCTCCGAGCCCATTCGCGCCGCTGGCCGACGGGGACCTGCTCCGGTTCACCCGGCCCGGTTGGTCGTTCGAGGCGGCCGTCGACCTGACCCCGGACGCCGCCGAAGACTCCCGGCTGGTGCCGCCGGCCCTGGTGCTGACCGGCCCGGTGGGGGCGGCGAGCGGCGGCCGACTGCGCCTGTTCGTGGCGGACACCCCCGCTGGCGCGCTGGTCACCGTCGACGTCGCGCTCGAACCGCGACGGCGCGCGTCCTTCCTGGTGGCCTGGCCGGTGCTGCGGCGCCGCGTGCTGCGCGCCGAACGCACTTTGCTCGGGATCGCCGCGCTGGCCGCCGACGAGGTGGAGGTGGTCGTCGCCGGCGCCGTCATGCAGGACGGCCGGGTGCTGGCCGCCCGCCGAACCAGACCGGCGGCACAAGCCGGTCGATGGGAACTGCCCGGCGGAAAGGCCCACCCGGGAGAGCGGGAGGCCGACGCGCTGGCCCGAGAGCTGTGCGAGGAACTCGGTGTCGCCGTCACGGTGGGTGCTCGGATCGGTCCGGATGTCGACCTCGGCGATCGCGCGGTCCTGCGCTGTCTGGCCGCGTCCCTGGTCGACCCGACGGTCGCGATCGAGTCGGCCGAACACGACGAGATCCGGTGGCTGCGCGCCGACGAACTCGAGGATGTCGACTGGCTCGACGCGGATCGGGCGCTAGTGCCCCACCTGCGCATTGAACTCGGCGGACGCAGTCACGCTTAACCAAGTTGGAATACGCCGATCGGGCACGGCGTGGCACGATGCGGTCATGTCAACGGCCATTCACCTGGCCGAGCCCATCGTTCGTCAGGAGTAGATTTTGCTGTCGATCA
>DATDBV010000387.1:0-15760 GCA_036524715.1 Nakamurella sp.
CGTCCCGCTGGCCTGGCTGGCCGAATTCGGCGCCGGCGACGACACCGTCGGCAAGACCCTCAACCCGGGCGGTGGCGCGATCGCCATCGGCCACCCGCTGGGCGCGTCCGGGGCGCGGCTGATGACGGCGATGGTGCACCATCAGCGGGCATTCGGGATTCGCTACGGACTGCAGACCATGTGCGAGGGCGGCGGCCAGGCCAACGCCACGGTTCTCGAATTGCTGTAGGACCGCGCTGAGCAATCCGGCTCCTCCGTCGCCGAATAGCTCGGCGCCCGGTCCTCCTGGTGCCTGATGGCGGCCTCGCAAGCTCGGCCGACTGTAGGCACCGCCCGGGTCAGCGAAGACCCCAGGCGGGGGCGCCGTCGGCGTGGCCGGGGCTGCCGATCGGGAGTTCGCGCAGGCCCGATCCGTCGGCTCCGACCACCCAGATCTGGTTGTCGGTCGTGCCGGCGGCGTTCGGCCGGTTGCTCTTGAATGCGATCCGCGTCCCGTCCGGTGACCAGATGGGGTCCTGGTCGATGAACGGCCCGTCGGTGATCGCCGTCGGGTTCGAGCCGTCGACGCCGACCACCACGATGTGCGCGGTGACCGAGCCGTCCGCGCCGGTCATCACCCGCCGGAAGGCGATCTTGCTGCCGTCCGCGGAGAACGACGGGTCCGCATCGGATGAACCCGCGACCGGCTCGACGATCATGGTGGGCGTGGCGTCCGCGGTCGTCGGCTGCACGTAGATCTTTCCCACGCCCTGGCCGGAGTCGGCAGCCCAATACGTCACCAGGCTGCCGTCGGGTGCGAAGGCCAGGTCGTCGACGTGCGCGAAGCCGGGGTCGATCACCTGCTGCTCGGCGCCGGTCTCGACCGACATGAGATGGACCCGAACCACTCCGGAGGCGGACAGGCACGGCAGCGCGATCTGCGTCTGGTCACTCGGGTACCAGGCCGGCCGGAAGAACGTCGCGCAATCCGCCGGCAATCCGGGTAGCAGATTGCGCTCGCCGGTCCCGTCGACCGCGGCGGTCAGCAAAGTGGGACCGTTCGGCCCACCGACCTGCACGAAGATCATCGTCCCGCGGTCGGGCGACAGGATGGGGTAGGCCGGGCCGAGCCCGCTGGTGGTGAGCTGGGCGCCGACGGTGCCGTCGGCGGCGTCGACCTGGAACAGGTTGGTCACCCCGTCAACCACTCGGGACGAGATCAGCACCGGCTCGGGCAGCGGGGTCGAGTGCGGCAGGCCCGGCACCGGACCGGGCGAACTCGGCGCGGCGGAGGATGTCCCGGTCGAGGTGGTGGGCTCCGGGCTGTCGGCGGGCGACGCGCTCGACGTGGTGGAGGCCGGGCCGCCGGTCCCCGCCACCCCGCCCCGGGAGAGCGCCGCCCAGGTCCCGACGCCGACCAGCAGGGCTGCCACCAGCGCCCCGACCAGCACGATCGTCCGCCGGGGGGAAGCGCCGGTCGTCGCGGCGGCGCCGCGGCGAGGCGGCGCAGACCACGCCGGATCCGGCTCCGGGACGTCGTGCCGCCGCGGTGGCGCCTCGCCGGCCGGGAACGGTCCGACGGCGGGTCGGATGCCCCGGCCGGATGCGTCGGGCGCGTCCGGGCTGGTTCGAGGTCCGGTGGTCGAGGACCCCGTGACAGCCTCCGGCGGGTGCGGAACCCGAGGATCGGCGACGGCCTGCGGCGTCTGCAGCCAGGGCGGCAGGGGCTCGGACGGTCGGCCGTTCGGTCGGGAACCTACCGGTTCGGGGCGACGATCGGTGACCGTCGTGGGCAGGCCGTCGTCGGGTTCGGGTTCCGGCGGTCGCTCCGTGGCACCGGTCAGCACGGCCTGCGCGGCCAGGGCCAGGGCCCGACACGTGGGGTACCGGTCGTCCGGCTCCTTGGCCATCGCCGTGGCCACCACCTCGTCGAACCCGGCCGGCAGGCCATCGACGACCGACGACGGCGCCCGGGCGTCGCTGTTGAGATGGCCGTAGACGCGGGTGGCGATCGACTCGCCGGGGAACGGCACGCTGCCGGTCAGCAGCTTGTAGAGCACGCAGCCCAGGGCGTAGATGTCCGAACGGTGGTCGAGGGTCTGCGCCTTGATCTGCTCCGGCGACGCGTAGTCCAGGGTGGCGACGACGCTGCCGACGCTGGTCAGCGAGGCCAGCCGGTCGGCGGCGGCGCCGATCGCCTTGGCCACGCCGAAGTCGGACAGGAAGACCCGCTCGGACTCGTCGTCGTCGGCCCCGGCCGCCAGCAGGATGTTGGCGGGCTTGACGTCACGGTGCAGCAGGTGGTGGCGATGTGCGTAGTCCAGTGCGGACGCGACCCGGCCGACGATGCGGACCGCCCGTTCCGGCGGCATGCCGTGCTCATAGTCGGCCAGCGCCTTTTCGGCGTTGGTACCGTCGATGAACCGCATGCTGATCCACAGCTGCCCGTCGGCCGAACCACGGTCGTACACCGAGACGATGTTCGGATGGTCGAGCCGGGCGACGGTATCGGCCTCACGCTCGAAACGTCCGACGAAGCTGGGGTCGTCGCACAGTTCCGTGCGGAGCAGTTTGAGCGCGTCGGAGCGCGGCAACCGCGGGTGGTGGGCGAGGTAGACCGCGCCCATGCCGCCGCTGCCCAGTTCACGCTCGATCGTGTAGCCGGCGAAAAGCTCACCCGGCCGCAGCGACATGCCCGGCATTCTGCCAGGGGTCGGCCCGGTGACCGGCGGCGACGGGCTGTCGGATCGGGTGGTGACCCGGGTTGCCGGAGGGTTCAGGACCGGGTGAAGGGCAGGACGGTGGTCAGCCAGTCGACCAGCGCATTGGCGTTGCGGCTCTGCGTCCAGACCCGACCCGGCCCCTGGATGTCCATGACGAATCCCTCGCCGGACTTGCCGGTTTGGATCCAGCCCTTGGCGACCTTGCGCAGCTGCACCTGCATGCCGGCGTCGTAAGCCACCAGATGGCCGGTGTCGATGGTGAAGCCCTGCCCGGGGGCGAGCTCGATCAGGTCCAGCGCGCCGAACGCGCCGGCGACCACCTTGCCCTGTCCGGTGCAGTGCACGACGAAGCCGCCCTCACCGCCGAACAGCAGTTTGGCCCCACCCCACTTGGTGTCCAGGTTGACACCCATCTCGCTGGCCAGCCACGACCCCTTGGTCAGCACCAGCGGACGGTCGGGCCGGCAGTCGATGATCGTCGCGTCGCCGGGCAACCGGGCGGCGACGTCGACCCAGGTCGGGGACTGCGCGTGCCCGGTGAAGGTGCTGATGAAGAACGACTCGCCGCCCAGGGCGGACCGCTTGAGCGCGGACATGAACCCGCCCTGCATCTGCGAGGACACGGTGACCCCGAACGACTGCATGACCATCACCCCGGCCTCACCGAGGAACTGTTCGCCGGGGGCGAGGTGCAGCCGGACGACGGCGAACGACGGGCTGTGGCGCAGTTCGACCTGCATGACGGGACCTCCGCGATTCCGGGCATGTGGCCGCCCCGACGGGCCGGCACCGCCACCCTGTCAGGTCAGGTGCTTGACCGCCTCCCGGTAGGAGAGCGGGCTGAGGTTGTCGCGGTGGGCGGCCACGAACTCCCGCACCCAGTCGGGGTCGGTGCGCGCGTACTGACGCAGCGCCCAGCCGATGGCCTTGCGCACGAAGAACTCCCGCTCGGTCAGGTTCTCCTCGATCACGTCGGCCAGCAGCACCGGGTCGGTCGAGACCTTCGCATCGAGCTGGCAGATGATCGCCGCACGCCGCAACCAGAAGTTCGGATCCACCGACCAGCCGCGGACCATCGGTTCGACCTCCGCCCGGTGCGCTCGCAGCACCGCACCGAGCAGGGGCGCGACGGCGTCCACGTGATCCCACCACGCGCCGGTGACGATCATCTCGGTGCACAGCGGCACCACCTCCGGGCGCCCGCGGGCGACCCGCAGCCCGAGCAGGTCGGTCGCCGCGTACCGTTCCTCACGGTAGGTCGCCTCCCGCCACAGCACGGTCGCGACGCGGAGCAGGTCTGCCAGTCCGTCGGCCGGTTCCGTGCCGGCCCCGGTTCGGACGATGCGCCGCACCACGGGCCTGCGCACGCCCAGGAACGGCATCGCCGAGCGCATGTAGGCCCGCATGCCGGCCGCCCGACCGGGTTCGGCGGCGTGCCGCAACTCGGCCCGGAGCCGCGCGACGATCGGATCGGTCACGACCCCGACCGGGTCAAACCCAGCCCGGCCCGCAGCAGTCCGGCGACGAATCCGGCGGAGTCCGACCGGGGCAGGATGCCCAACTGGGTGGACAGCACGTACGGCACGTCGGTCAGCACCGCCCGGAGTGCCACCCGCAGCGGCATCGGATCGCCAGGGGCATCCGGCGCCAGGGCCATCAGCGTGGCCACCGTGCCGTCCAGCGCCGTTTCGCGGCGTTCGGTCAGCACCTCCAACCCGGACGAGTCGACCTCGTGCTGCCAGACGTAGAGCACGCTGCCATGCGGGTCCAGCATCGACACCCACCCATCGACCCATCGGTCGATCCCGCCGTCGATGGAGGTCAGGCCGGACAGCAGCTGCCGCTGGTGTTCGAGCGCGCCCACCACTTCCGCGGCCAGAGTGCCGAACAGAGCCTCCCGATCGGCCCAGTAGGTGTATACGCTGCCGTGGCTGACCCCGGCGCGGACGGCGACGTCGTTCAGGCTGGTGCCCTGGTATCCGTTGACCCGGAACCGGTCGGCCGCCGCCTGCAGGATGCGCTGGACGGTCCCGACGCCCCGTTGGGTCACCGGCCGGCGCAGCCGCATTCCGTCGCCCAGCGGGATCGACGGCAACGGCTGTACGGCCGGGTCCTCCCGGTCACCGGGTTGCGGAATCCGATCCTGGGCGAACAGGAAGGGGTGCAGCATGCCGGCCAACGCATCGGCGAGCGCCACCCGGTCCACCGGCTCCGGCCGCCGGGCGTTGAGGAAGGTGCTCCACTCGACCACCGACATGATGCAAACCGGCACGATGTTGGGCATCGGCGGATGCGCGCCGGACCGGGTCAGGCGGTCGACCACCGCGGTCTGGTAGGCCTGGAAGTCGTCCTGATCCATGGAGCCGAGTTCGGGCTCGGTGAACTGGACCTGGGACCACGACAGGAAGATGCCGGCATGCCGCTCGTGCAGGTCGATGAACTGGCCGAGCCAGTCCTCCAGCGCGCGCCGACCCGCCCGATCGTCGGTGACCAGCGGGAATCGCTCGCCCAGCGCTCGAAGTTCGACTCCGATCTCGCGCAGGAAGATGGCGAAGATCTGGAACTTGCCCGAGAAGTACTGATACACGGCGGCGCCGGACCGGCCGGTGGCCTCGCCGATCGCCTCGACCGTGGTGGCCTGATAGCCGCAACGGACGAACAGGTCACGGGCCGCCTCGACGATCTCCGCCCGGGCACGCACCCCATGGGCGGCCAGCGACGGGTTGCGGCCGTACGGCGGGCGCCGCCGGGGTCCGAGCTGTTCCCCGATCCCCCTGCGGGCGTCGCCGTCCGGCGGGCCGTCCGGACACGGCCCGTCGACCTCGTCCTTCGGCGGTCCGAGGTCGCCCGACCCGTGCTGACCGGTCAGCTGACGGTCCAACTGTCCCGGCCGGCGAGCAGGCCGGCCAGATCGCCGACACCTTGGGCGGCGACGGCGGTGTCGATCTGCGCCCGAATCGCCGAGTCGTAGCTGCCCCGGGTGACGTCCCGGAACACCCCGATCGGCGTGTTGTCCAGGTTGTCCGGATTGGCCAGGCGAGCGAGCGCGAAGGCCGTCGACGGGTCAGCGTCGTGCGCGTCGTGCAGGATCAATGCGTCCTCGCCGACCTGGTCGACGTCGACCACCTCCAGCCGCCCGCGGGTGTTGCGGATCACCCCACGGTGCCCGCCGATGCCGAACCGGATCGGCTTGCCGTGCTCCAACCGGATCGTCGCCTCGTCCTTGCTGGTGGCGTCCTTGAGCGGCTCGAACGCGCCGTCGTTGAAGATGTTGCAGTTCTGGTAGATCTCCACCAGCGCGGTTCCGCGATGCACCGCCGCGGCCTGTAGCACCGACGTCAGGTGCTTCCGGTCGGAGTCGATCGTCCGGGCGACGAAACTCGCCTCCGCGCCCAGCGCCAACGACACCGGGTTGAAAGGGGTGTCCAGCGATCCGAACGGCGTCGATTTGGTGCGCTTGCCGACCTCGGACGTCGGCGAGTACTGGCCCTTGGTCAGCCCGTAGATCCGGTTGTTGAACAGCAGGATCTTCAGGTTCACGTTCCGGCGCAGCGCGTGGATGAGGTGGTTGCCACCGATGGACAGGGCGTCACCGTCCCCCGTGACGATCCACACCGACAGGTCCGGTCGGCTCATCGCCAGCCCGGTTGCGATGGCCGGCGCCCGCCCGTGGATGGAATGCATCCCGTAGGTGTTCATGTAGTACGGGAACCGTGCGGCGCAGCCGATGCCGGACACGAAGACGGTGTTCTCCCGGCGGATGCCCAGTTGGGGCATGAAACCCTGCACCGCGGCCAGGATGGCGTAGTCCCCGCAGCCCGGGCACCAGCGGACCTCCTGGTCGGACTTGAAGTCCCTGGCGGTCAGGGTGCTCTCGGCCTTGGGGATCAACTTGAGTGCCGGGGCGTCGGCCAGCGACACGGCCGGGGGCCGAACGCGGGCCGGGCGGGCGGGTGCCTGGGTCGGCTCGGTCATCGCGCGCCTCCGTTGGTGGCCGGGTTCGTTCCCGCCTGCGCCGACACCAGGTCCGGCTCATGGTCGACGGCGGGCTCGTCCCCGATCCGGATCGACGGGATGGTCGGTGACCCCCCGTATCGCCCGGCGCTGCCGACCGCGAGGCGGGTGGCGGTGCCGTCGAGCACCGATCGGATGGCGCCGACCAGGTCATCCACCCGGAAGGGCAGGCCCCGAACCTGATTGATGCCGATCGCGTCCACCAGGAACAACCCGCGGATGAGCAGCGCCAGTTGGCCCAGATTCATCTCCGGCACGACGACCCGGCGGTAGCGGCGCAGCACCTCTTCGGTGTTGGCCGGCATCGGGTTCAGGTAGCGCAGGTGCGCCCGCGCGATCGCGACCCCCTGATCCCGCAGCGCGCGGACCGCTCCGGTCACCGGTCCGTAGGTCGACCCCCACCCCAGCACCAGCATGTCCGCGTTCCCGTCCGGGTCGTCGACATCCAGGGGTGGCACCTGGACGCCGGCCACCTTGGCCGCGCGGGTGCGCACCATGTGGTCGTGATTGGCCGGGTCGTAGGAGATGTCGCCGGTGCCGTCCTTCTTCTCGATGCCGCCGATCCGGTGTTCCAGACCGGGCGTGCCCGGGATCGCCCACGGCCGGGCCAGGGTGACCGGGTCCCGCAGGTAGGGTCGGAAGTGCTCGCCGTCGTTCGGCGAGGTGGCGAACTCGACCCGCAGGTCGGGCAACGACGTCACCTCCGGGATCAGCCAGGGCTCGGAGCCGTTGGCCAGGTACCCGTCCGACAGCAGGAACACCGGCGTGCGGTAGACCAGCGCGATCCGCGCCGCCTCCAGGGCGGCGTCGAAGCAGTCGGAGGGCGACTGCGCGGCCACGACCGGCACCGGCGCCTCGCCGTTGCGGCCGAACATCACCTGCAGCAGGTCCGCCTGCTCGGTCTTCGTCGGCAGCCCGGTGGACGGGCCGCCCCGCTGCACGTCGACGACGATCAGCGGGAGTTCCAGGGCGACGGCCAGTCCGATCGTCTCGGCCTTGAGCGCGACGCCCGGTCCGGAGGTGGTGGTGACTCCCAGGCTGCCGCCGTAGGAGGCGCCCAGGGCGGCGGCGACTCCGGCGATCTCGTCCTCGGCCTGGAAGGTGCGTACGCCGAAGTGCTTGAGCGCGGACAGCTCGTGCAGGATGTCGGAGGCCGGAGTGATCGGGTAGGACCCCAGGAACAGCGGCAGGTTCGACCGTTCGGCCGCGGCGACCAGGCCGTACGCCAGCGCCTGGTTGCCGCGGATGGTGCGGTAGCGCCCGGGCGGCAGGCTGGCCGGCTTGACCTCGTAGTTGACCGCGAAGCCCTCGGTGGTCTCGCCGTACGACCAACCGGCCTCCAGGGCGAGCAGGTTCGCGCGCAGCACCTCCCGACGACCGGCGAACTTGGTCTCCAGGAAGCGGCGGGTGCCCTCCAGCGGCCGGTGGTACAGCCAGGACAGCAGGCCGAGGGCGAACATGTTCTTGGCCCGCTCGGCGTCCTTGCGGCTGACCCCGACCTTGGCCACCGCGTCAACGGTCAGCGAGGTCAGCTTGACCGGGTGCACGAGGTAGTCGGCCAGGGTGCCGTCCTCGACCGGGTTGGTCGCGTACCCCACCTTGGCCAGGTTCCGCTTGGTGAACTCGTCGGTGTCCACGATGACCGTGCCGCCCCGCGGCAGGTCGGACAGGTTCGCCTTGAGCGCCGCCGGGTTCATCGCGACCAGGACGGTCGGCGCGTCACCGGGGGTGACCACGGAATGGTCGGCGAAGTGCAGCTGGTACGCCGACACCCCGGGCAGGGTGCCGGCCGGCGCCCGGATCTCGGCCGGGAAGTCCGGCAGGGTGGACAGGCTGTTGCCGAACGCGGCGGTCTCGGTGGTGAAGCGGTCGCCGGTGAGCTGCATGCCGTCGCCCGAGTCGCCGGCGAACCGGATGATCACCTCGGAGAGGGTCTTGACCGGCTTGTTGGCGGTTCTGTTCGTCATCGGCGCATCTCCTGGGTCAGGTTTTCCGCTGCGCACTCGACCACGGCCGGCACCTGACCGACATCAACCACGCAGTCCGGTGTCGTCCGACGACACCGGTCGCAATCCTGCCCGGGCGGATTGCCACTGCACAGAATGTCATCATTCCGCCCCGGCCGTGACCGCGCCTCGTCCGATCCGGATGGAATCACCGTCGAGTCGATCATGCCGTCGGTGATCTTCCGCCCGCTCCGGAATGGATCGCTTTCCGGCCGATCAAGAACGGGCGGGGCGCGGAAGGCACGGGCTGTCGCACCCGCGCCCTACGCTGCACCCCATGCCGAGCCGCCCCCGGGAGCTTCCCCCCGTCGACTCCACCGTCGACCCGGCCCGGACCGACGGGCAGAAACTGATCGAGCTGATCCTGGGGTCGGAGGACTGGATCCACCGGCAGGTCGAGCGAGTCGACATCCAGCCGACCGGAGACACCATCCACCACGTGTCGGTGGACCTGACCGTGCCCGCGGACCTGGCCCTGACCGGTTCACGGGGCGCCGTGGTGGTGCCGGTCACCCTGCTGCAGAAGGGTCCGCTGAGCTGCTTCAGCGTGGTCGGCCCGGACGAGCTGCCCGTCCCGCTGCTGGAGTCCTCCGCCAACAGCCGGCTGTCGGCGGCCTTCCTGCGCGCGCTGGCCGCCGCCACCTACGGGTATCCGCCGGCCGACGAGCCGTTCGAGGTCGGCCTGTTCGTGGAGGACATCGTGTCCTCCGACCTGCGCCGCGGCCGGCAGGCCACGGACCGGCTGCGGCAGTTCCTGCAGGGCCGGGACGCGGGCCGGGGCTCGGGCGGAGGCTCGGGCGGGCGGGAAGCCTCGGTCGACCCGGTGGAGGCGGCCATGTTCTTCTCGATGGTCGAGGTGTTCAGCCGCTGCTTCCTGATGGCGGTGGAGCTGGACGCCGCCCTGCTCGAGCGACGATGCGTGGTCAAGTACTCGTACCTGGACACCCGCCACGATCCGCACGACCGGCCGCGCTACGAGATGAGCTGGGATCTACAGCATTTCGGTGTCGCCGGCAGCTACCACTTCGAGCTGCTCAGCCCGCAACTGCTGGAGATCACCTCGCTGGCGCTGACCGAGGTCACCGGGTCGGAGGTGCATCGCACGTCGGCCGATCTGCCGCCGGACGGGGTCAGCACCGGTCATCTGGCGGTCCGGCCCAGGGCCCGGCTGTCGACCGCGGCGGTGGTGGTCGGGCTCGTGCCGCGCCGCTACGGCGTGGTCAGTCAGAGCTTCGCCGTGGTCTGGCTGGTCACCGCGACCTTCGCCGCCATCCTGCTGGGCCGGTTCCTCCGTGACCTGTGGCTGCCCGGCGCGACCGTCGCCCCGACCGCCGCCGCGATCCTGGCCGCCGCCGGGGCCATCGTGCTGACCTGGATCGCCCGCACGCCCGAGGACCGGATCGTCGCCGCCGTCCTGCGCCGTCCGCGGCGGCACTTGTTGGGGGCGGGCGCCCTGCTCATCCTGGCCGGCCTGTACATGACCGTCCCCGTGCCGGAGCCGGGTCGAACGGTCGGCTGGTCGGCGCTCCTGGTCGCCGCCGCGGGTGTGGCGTCGGCCGCGACGGCGCACCGGCGGCGCAGTCGGCCGGATCGATCGCAGAGCCGCTCCGGATCACAGGGCCCCGCCGGGTGATCGCACCGACCCGTTGCGCCGATCCGGTCGTATGCTTGAACACGAACGGTGAACCACGACGGACCGTACGAACGTTAAGGCAGCCCCGGCGAAGCTGGGACAAGCCCCAGCGGCGAGCTGTGAAAGGACGGTGATCCGAATGGGCGCCGACGACACCGACCCGGCCATCGCCGACTCGCTGGAACCCCCCGGTCCGCATGTCGCGCGGTTCGTCTACCGCGGCAGGACCGGCGCCCTGGTGGGCCGCAGCTCCGGGATCAAGGACGTGGCCGAGGCCCGCAAGGTGATCGCCTCGCTGCGGGCCAAGGCCGCCGCCCTGACCTGAGTCGCACGTCCCGCCGTCGGCGGGCGACCGCGACCACCCGAACGCTCAGTGGCCGAGCCAGGCCAGGACGGCCAGCACGCGGCGGTGCTCGTCCGCCGATTCCCGCAGGTCGAGCTTGTTCATGATGCTGCTGACGTGCGTCTCCACGGTCCGGTCGGTCAACCACAGGCGCTTGGCGATTCCCCTGTTGGTGCGCCCTTCCGCCATCAGGGTCAGCACCTCCCGTTCCCGCGTGGTCAGCCGATCGAGCGGGTCGTGCCGTTGCCGCGCGCCCAGCAGCGTGTGGACGACCTCGGGGTCCAATGCCGACCCACCCGCGGCCACCCGGCGCAGCGCGTCCAGGAAATCGTCGACGTCGAACACCCGATCCTTGAGCAGATAGCCGAAGTGGCCGCCTGCGGCCAACTGGACCGAATGCCGCGATTCCAGGTGCTGGGACAGCAAGACGATGCCCAGCCCGGGCCGGCGGCGGCGCAACTCGCGGGCCGCCCGCGCCCCGTCGTCGGTCCGGTCCGGGGGCATTCGGATGTCCACGATCGCCAGGTCCGGGCGGTGTTCTTCGACGGCAACGAGCAGCCCGGGTGCGTCCTGCGCCTTGGCCACGACGTCATGGCCGGCATCCGCGAGCAATCGGGCCAGGCCCTCCCGGAACAATGCCGAATCCTCCCCGATCACGATGCGCATGGCAGCGCCGCCTCCACCGTCGTGCCGGTGCCGCGCGGACTGGCCACCCGCAGCGACCCACCGAGCGCCTGCACCCGATCGGCCATCGCCGAGCCGTTGCCCAGCTGCGCGCCGCCCCGCCCGTCGTCGCTGACCCGGACCACCACATGACCGTCGGACCGCGCCACGTTCAGCTCGATCCGTGACGCCTCGGCGTGCTTGACAGCGTTCGCAATCGCCTCGCTGACCACGTAGTAGGCGGTGGTTGCGACGTCGTCGGGCAGCGGGCCGTCGTGCACGTCCATCTCGACCCGGACCGGCACGGAGCGGACCAGTCGAGCCAGCGCGGCGGGCAGCCCGTCGTCCAGGCTGCTGGGCCGCAGGCCGTGGGCGATCTGCCGCAGCTCAGCCACGGCGGTGCCCAGCTCGGCGACGCTCTGGTCGAGCAGCTCGCCGACGTCGACCGTGCCGTCGGTGAGATGGCGTTGCGCCAGCCGCAGGGACATACCGAGCGCGACCAGCCGCTGCTGGGCGCCGTCGTGCAGGTCCCGTTCGAGCCCGCGTCGCTCCTGCAGGCCGACCTGCACGAGCCGGGCTCGGCTGGCCTGGATCTCGGCGAGGGCCCGGGACACCTCGAGGCGCAGCCGCACCACCTCGACGAGCGTCGTGCAGCGGACGGCCACGTCGCCGAGCAGCTCGTCGGAAAGGCCGCGGGCCTCTCGGCCCGCGGGGGTCGTGGCGAGCACACCGATGCTCGAGCCGTCGAGCGCGACCGGCGTCGCGCCGAGCGCCGGGACCGGCGAACCATCGGTGTCGACGAATCCCTCGGAGCCGGGAACCCGGTAGCCGACGCGCAGTTCCGGATCGCGCAGGGCGGTACGCAGGGTGTCCTGGAGCAGTTCTGGCTCGGCGGTGCCGGCCGTCACCTCGCGGTGCAGGGCGTCGAGGGCCGCAACGGCCCGCCGGCGCAGTGGGTAAATCCGCGCGTCCACCATCCGCCGCACGCGCCGGCCCAGCGGCAAGAAGGCCAGGGCGCACACCGCCGCGCCGGCCGCTGCGGCCAGGGGTGCGTTCCGACCGACGAGAACCCCTACGGTCAGGGCGATTCCGGCGTACCCGATGATCAGCAGCACAGACACCGTCGCCCAGGTGAGCGCCTGCGACAACGCCTTGTCGACGTCGTACAGGTCGGGTCGCAGCACGGCGATCCCGGTGGTGACGGGCACCGCGACCAACGCGCCGACGCCGACAACCGCGCTGCCCCAGGTCGGTTCGCCCCAGATCAGGATTTCGACCAGGCACAGTAGTGGGTAGCCGACAACCCCGAGACCGGCGATACCCAGCCACTTGATCTGTCGCCGCACCTGCCGGTCGGCCCGGCGGTACCGCGGGATCAGCGAAGCGGCACAGGCGAGCGCGAGCAGCAGCATGAGCATGAACGCGGGACCGCTGAGCAGATCCAGCCAGACCGGCGGCGGTCCGAATGGACGCGACAGCTCGGCCAGGGGTGCCTGGAACGGCACGGGCTCCAGGGCCCCGTAGAGCTGGGTCACGGTCACGCACGTGACGAGCGCGGGCGGGACCGCCCCCCACCGCCGGCCGGGGGGCCGTCCGGTCGGGAAGTACAGGAGCAGGAGGGCGACCGCGGCCAGGACCCACCAGGCGCCCTCGGCGAGCACGGCGACCAACGGTGCCCACCATTGCCGCTCGTTCCAGCCGGCCAACGCCTGGAACCACACCTCGCGAGCGACGACGATACCGACGCCGGCGCCGACGGTGGCGAGCAGCAACCCGACCGACCGGACCGGGGTGACCCGGACGATACGCAGCCCGAGCACCGCGCACGGCACGGCCGCCGCCGCCCCGACGAGCAGATTGAGCCATCCCGCGGCGGTCGGGGCCCGGACCAGCAGGAGCACGGCCACCAGCAGCCCGAGCGCGGTGATCGACACCGCGATCACCGCGCCGATCTGCGCGGTACGCCGCCGCCACGCCATTCGCCCACTGTAGGGCGATTCGTCCCATCGGCGACTCCGTGCCAGTACCGAGGATGAACCCCGAGCTCGCCCCGACGCGGGACCCGACCCTGCGTTCCTAGCGTTGAAGGACCTATTTCCCCCCGGTCCAGGAGGACGCCATGACCATCGACCAGCCGCTCGACCGTCCACTGGCCGGCGGGCCCCCGGCCACCACCGCCGCCACCGCTGCCACCGACCGCCCGTCGACGTCGCGGAGCCGGGTGGTGATGATCGGCACCGGCCTCACGCTGGCGGCGGCCACCGTCGCCGGGCTGCTGGCCTGGTTGCCGTGGGGCGAGCGCAACGAGTTCAGCCATGAGGCGATCGCCCCGATCCGCGACACCGCCTGGCTCGGCATCCTGCTCGACGGGCTGGCCGTGGGCGTGCTGGCGATCACCGTCTCCCTGGCCACGTGCCTGTTGGCGCCCGGGCGCGGCCGCCGCTGGGCGGAGGTCGGTGCGGTCGTCACGATCATCGGCGGCCTCGCCTTCGCCATGGGTGCCTTCGCGCGCGGCGCCCTGAGTTGGTTCGCCACCGCCGAGGTGGTCGACGCCGAGACCGGCGCCGCGATGCTCACGCTGGTTCAGGAGGAACCGGGCCGGCTGATGATTGTCGCGATGGCCGGGTTCCTGCTGGTCAGCGTGGGCTCCCTGGTGCTGGCCGGGGCGTGGTGGCGGTCCCGATCGGTGCCCCGCTGGCTGCCGATCGCGCTCGTGCTGGTGACCCTCGCGCAGTTCACGGTGTTCGACGGCCGCGCGCTCGACGTGCTGCAGATCCTGGTGATGCTGGTGTACATCGCCTTTGCGATCGTCTTCATGCGCAGGCATCCGGCGCCGTGAGTCGCGAATGCCCCTGAACGGCCGTCCGATCCGGACGAGGGGGTCCTGACCCGCCGGCAGCCGGTCAGCGCGGCGGTTCGGCGGACAGGTCGGCGCACTCGCGGACCCGGTCCCATTGGGCCATGATCCGATCGGCCTGCGCACCGGTCGCCGGAACCGGAACACCTGTGTCGTCCAGGTGGGCGGGGGCGAAGTCGGCCTGCAGCACCCGGCGGTCCCGGACGGTCAGGGTGAGCACCCCGTTGTCGTCCTGCTGGTTGCCGAACGAGCGCCACCACAGGTAATTCGACAGACCGTAGGCGACGTAGACGCCGTCGTCCCGCCAGCCGGCGCCCTGCAGCACATGCGCGTGGGTGCCGATCACCGCGGTTGCGCCGGCCGCGGCCAGTGCGTCGGCCAGTGCGGCCTGGTCGAGGTCGGGGCAGCTGACGAACTCGGTCCCCCAGTGCAGGAACACGATGACCGTCTCGCCGGCGGCCGCCGCGGCGGCCACGGCCTCGATCAGCCCGGGGTCGGCGGCACTGGCGATGCCCGGCGAGTCCGCCGTGGCGGTCCACACGTTCCGGGTGCGGTCGGGGACCTGGCTGGCCGCGAAGATGGTGACCGGGACCCCGCCCACCAGGGCCCGGTGCGGCGCGGTGGCGTCCGCCAGGTCGATGCCGAAGCCGATCACCGGGAAGGCCGACGATCGGATCGCCGCCAGACTTTCGGCGATGCCCCCCGCGCCGTAGTCGGCGGCATGATTGTTCGCCATGGACGCGACGTCCACACCCGCCTCCCGCAGCGCGTCCAGCGCCGACGGCGGGGCCCGGAAGGTGAAGGACTTGGGCTCGGGCGCACCGCCGGTGGCGATCGCCGTCTCCAGGTTCACCACCGTCAGATCGGCGGCGGCCAGACCTGGGGCGGCCGCGCCGAACGCGGTCGCCGGGTCCGCCGCGAGCCGGTCCGCGGTGCGGCCTTCGAAGTTGACGTCGCCGGCGAAGGCGAGGGTAATGGTGCCAGCAGGGCGGACCTGCGGACTCGACGAGACGACGTCGTCGGTCGGTGCCGCAGGTGACGTGGCGGCCGGCGCCGCGGGTGCCGTGGCAGTCGGCGCTTCGGGTGCCGTGGCCGTCGGCGCCGCGGGAGCCGTGGCGATCGGTGCCGCGGGTGCCGGTTGCTCGGCGCGCGCGGCGGCGGGTGCGTCCGGTCCACCCCACAGTTGGATGCCGGCGAACGCCACGGTGCACACGCCGAGCACGGCGATGCTCAGCCGCCGCAATTGACCCCCACTGGCCATACCGAGAGAATCCCACCCGCCGGACGATGGTGGTGGGCGGCGCGCGGGGTTCAAGGATGCCGGCCGAGATCGGTGCCCGCGTGCTCGGACATCGGCTCCGGATCGGGCTCGGGTTCGGGTTGGGGTTCGGCCTCACCGCCGGCCCGAGCGCGCCGCCGCCACAGGGCCGGCAGCGACGCAAGCGTGAACCGATCCGGCATGCCCTCCAGCACCCCGCCGGACGGGTCGTCGTCACCGGCTATGCGGACCCGATCCTTGTCGGGCCGCAGCACGTCCCGAAT
>DATDBV010000388.1:0-5223 GCA_036524715.1 Nakamurella sp.
CGGGGGCCAGATCCTCGGGCAGGTTGGCCCGCTGCGCGGTCGGCTCGCCATCCTCGCCCGACACCAGTCGCTCCAGGTAGGGGCCGTACCGGCCGACTCGCACCAGCACCTGGCGGCCCTGCTCGTCGGTGAGCAGCGGCAGCGAGTTGACCTCGCGCGCGTCGATGTCCTCCAGCCGCTCGCCGACCAGCTTCTTCAGCCCGCCGGACCGGCCGACCGAGCCCTGCGGGCCGACGTCGCCGCCGAAGTAGAACGCGGACAGCCAGTCGGTGCGGCCGATCCTGCCGTCCGCGATGCCGTCCAGCTCGTCCTCCATGGCCGCGGTGAAGTCGTAGTCGACCAGCCGGGAGAAGTGCTGTTCCAGCAGGCCGATGACGGCGAACGCGATCCACGACGGGACCAGCGCCTGACCCTTCTTCCACACGTACCCGCGGTCGATGATGGTGCGGATGATCGAGGTGTAGGTGGACGGCCGGCCGATGCCCAGGTCCTGCAGGGCGCCGATCAGCGAGGGTTCGGTGTAGCGGGCCGGCGGGCTGGTGGCGTGGCTGGCCGGGATCAGGTCGCGGATGTCCAGCTGTTGGCCCTGCTCCAGCTTGGGCAGCCGGCGCTCGGCGTCGTCGGCCTCGCCGCCGGCCTCCGCGTCCACCGTCTCGACATAGGCACGCAGGAAGCCCGGGAACGTGATGGTCCGCCCGGAGGCGCTGAAGACGCACTCTCGGTCCTGCGCGGTCGCGGCGATCTTCACCGACAGGGTCAGGCCCTTGGCGTCCACCATCTGCGAGGCGATGGTGCGCTGCCAGATCAGCTCGTACAGCCGGTACTCGTCGCCGGAGAGCTGGCCTGCCACCTGGCCCGGCGTGCGGAAATTCTCGCCGGCCGGGCGGATGGCCTCGTGCGCCTCCTGGGCGTTCTTGACCTTGCGGGTGTACTGCCGAGGCTGCTCGGGGACGTACGCCGGCCCGTACAGCTCGCGCGCCTGGGCGCGGGCGGCCTCCTGCGCGGACGAACTCAGCGTCGTCGAGTCGGTCCGCATGTAGGTGATGAAGCCGTTCTCGTACAGCCGCTGCGCGGTACGCATGGTTCGTTCCGAGTTGAAGCCGAGCTTGCGCCCGGCCTCCTGCTGCAACGTCGAGGTCATGAACGGCGGGTAGGGCTTGCGGGTGTAGGGCTTCTCCTCGACCGAGGTGACGGTTGCGGTGCCGCCGGTCAGCGCGGCAGCCAGGGTGCGGGCGCCGTCCTCGTCCAGCAGCAGCACGTCGAGGCCGGCCTTGAGCCCACCGGTGGCCGGGTCGAAGTCCTTGCCCGCGGCCAGCCGGCGGCCGTCGACGGTGCTCAGGGCCGACTTGAACCGGCTCGACTCGGCGGCGCCGGCCGGCGACATGAGGGCGTCCAGGCCCCAGTAGGTGCCCGAGCGGAACGCCATCCGCTCGCGTTCGCGCTGCACGATGATCCGGGTGGCCACCGACTGCACGCGACCCGCGGACAGCTTGGGCATCACCTTCTTCCACAGCACCGGCGAGACCTCGTAGCCGTACAGCCGGTCCAGGATGCGGCGGGTCTCCTGGGCGTCCACCAGGTCCTGGTCGAGGGCGCGCGGATTGGCCGCGGCCTCCAGGATCGCCGCCGGGGTGATCTCGTGGAACACCATCCGCTTGACCGGGATCTTCGGCTTCAGCGTTTCCAGCAGGTGCCAGGCGATGGCCTCGCCCTCGCGGTCCTCGTCCGTGGCCAGGTAGAGCTCGTCGGCGCCGGCCAGCAGCGACTTGAGCTTGGCCACCTGTGCCTTCTTGTCCGGGGACACGACGTACAGGGGCTCGAAGCCGTTGTCGGTGTTCACGCCGAGGCGGGCCCACGGCTCGCCCTTGTACTTGGCGGGGACGTCGGCGGCGCCCCGCGGCAGGTCCCGGATGTGCCCGACCGAGGACTCCACGATGTAGCCGTCGCCGAGGTAGCCGGAGATGGTCTTGGCCTTGCTCGGTGACTCGACGACGACCAGCCGCACTCCGCCGTCGCGGGTGCCTGCGCTTGTGCCAGTGGCCATCAGGTCTCGTTCTCCTTGTATCTGTGCCTCATCCCGGCCGGTCGGATCGACGGAGCCGGATGGACGGTGCTGCTGGTGGTGGTCCCCCGTCCACCTGAACCCGCCGCGGTCTGCCGCGGCACGGCCCTGCTACGGAGCAGGATGCCACAGCCACGCAAGTCCTCCGTGTGGAGCGCCGTCCGGCGAGCCTGCTCAGTGCGCCGAACGGGGGAAGCAACCGGCCGGTGCCTCCGGAGGTGGCGTGCCCACGAGCTCGGCCAACCGGGTGCATCGCCGTTGTCCCACGATGCGGACCGCCGGGCCGCCGCCGCGGGGTCCCAGCAGCGAACCGGCCAGGCCGATCGCGGCGCAGCGGCCGGCCAGGAACTCGTGGATCTCGGCTGCCGCCGGGTCCAGGCCCAGCAGGTAGCCGACCCCGCCCGGCCGGCCGGCGGCGATCGTCCAGCACCTCATCATTCCGGCCGTCAGGGCCAACTCTGCCGGCACCAGCTTGACGTCACCGCTTCGCCACTGACCGTACAACTGCGCCAGCGCCGGGGCCGGATCGGTCCACAACGTGGTCCCCGGCCCGTCCTCGACGAGGTGCGCCTCGACATCCCTGACTCGGCATTCCCGGACCAGGGCCGACGCCCGCCACGGGTCGGCGAGCGGAATGACCAGTCGAACGCCATCGCCCCCGGCTTCCAGCCGGCCGCGCGCCGCGAGCAGGCCGCCGAGATCCGCTCCAACGGGCGGGGTCAGGTCCGCGGAGAACAGCGACAGCTGAGTCACTCCAGCACCCTTGCCACCCGAAGCAGGGTAGCCCCCGTCGCACAGACCGAGGGCTACCGCGGGGTGCCGGGCGGGCGACCGCCCCGGGTCAGGCAGCGGTCTGCGGTTGGTCCGCGTGCAGCGACGATTCGCGGCGCTTGGACACCACGACGGCGGCGACGATGATCACCACGGCGAAGGCGGCGATGCCATAACGGATGCCGGCACTGGCCGAGTCGCCGACGCTGAGCGCGACGATCGCCGGGGCGATCAGCAGCGCGACCAGGTTCATCACCTTGAGCAGCGGGTTGATCGCCGGGCCGGCAGTGTCCTTGAACGGGTCGCCCACGGTGTCGCCGATGACGGTGGCCTCGTGCGCCGACGAACCCTTGCCGCCGTGGGCACCGTCCTCGACGATCTTCTTGGCGTTGTCCCAGGCACCACCGGAGTTGGCCAGGAAGACCGCCATCAGGGTGCCGGTGGCGATGGTGCCGGCCAGGTACCCGGCCAGCGGGCCGACGCCCAGGCCGAAGCCGACGGCGATCGGCGCGAACACCGCGAGCAGACCCGGGGTGGCCAACTCGCGCAACGAGTCGCGGGTGACGATGTCGACGACCTTGCCGTACTCCGGCTTGTTGGTGCCCTCCATGATCCCTGGGATCTCCCGGAACTGCCGGCGCACCTCGTAGACCACGGCGCCGGCCGCGCGAGACACCGCGTTGATGGCCAGGCCGGAGAACATGAACACCACGCATGCGCCCAGCAGCATGCCCACCAGGGTCCCGGGGGACACCACCGTGGTGACGAACGAGCTGAGGTTCCCGGCGGCCAGGCCCGCGGCATCACCGGCCGACACCAGCGCGCCGGCGATCGAGTCCGAATACGCCCCGAACAGCGCGGTCGCCGCAAGCACGGCGGTGGCGATGGCGATGCCCTTGGTGATGGCCTTGGTGGTGTTGCCCACCGCGTCCAGTTCGGTGAGGATCTTCGCGCCCTCCGCCGATACTTCGCCGCTCATCTCGGCGACGCCCTGCGCGTTGTCAGACACCGGGCCGAAGGTGTCCATCGCGACGATGACGCCGACGGTGGTGAGCAGGCCGCAGCCGGCCAGCGCGATCATGAACAGCGCCACGATCAGCGTGGTGGACAGCAGGAACGCGCCGTAGACGGCGCCGGCGATGACCAGCGCGGTGTAGACGGCGGACTCGAAGCCGACCGAGATGCCGCCCAGCACCACGGTCGCGGCGCCGGTGAGCGAGGCCTTGGCGACGTCGTTCGTCGGCTTGGTCTCGGTGCCCGTGAAGTAGCCGGTCAGCCACAGGATGACCGCGGCCAGCACGATGCCGATCAGCACCGAGATGATGGCCATCAGCGCCGGGTTGCCGGACACGTCGCGGACCGCATCGATGCCGAGGTCGGCGAAGTTGGTCGGCAGGTACACGAAGGAGGCGACCGCGGACAGTCCCGCGGAGATCGCCGCGGAGATGTAGAAGGAGCGGTTGATCGTGACCAGGCCGGGTTCGCCGCGCCTGCCCTTGGTGATGTAGATGCCGATGATCGCGGTGAGCACGCCGATGGTCGGGATGATCAACGGGAAGACCAGACCCTTGGCGCCGAATGCCGCACTGCCCAGGATCAGCGAGGCAACCAGGGTGACGGCATAGCTCTCGAACAGGTCGGCGGCCATACCGGCGCAGTCACCGACGTTGTCACCGACATTGTCGGCGATGGTGGCCGCGTTGCGGGGGTCGTCCTCGGGAATGCCCTGCTCCACTTTGCCGACCAGGTCGGCGCCCACGTCGGCAGCCTTGGTGAAGATGCCGCCGCCGACGCGCATGAACATGGCCAGCATCGCGGCGCCGAAGCCGAAGCCTTCCAACACCTTCGGCGCCTCGCCGACGTAGACCAGGACGACAACGGACGCGCCGAGCAGGCCGAGGCCGGTGGTGGCCAGGCCGACCGCGCCGCCGGTCCGGAAGCCGATCTGCATGGCCTTCTCCCGGCCGCCGTCGCCGTTGGCGGCCGCCGCGACCCGGACGTTGGCCCGGGTGGCCAGCCACATGCCGAAGTAGCCGATGGAAGCCGAGAAGGCCGCCCCGAAAAGGAAGGCGATCGATCGGCCGATCCGTTCGCCGGTGGTGGTCGCCGGCAGGGCGAACAACAGCACGAAGACGATGACGACGAAGACGCCCAGGGTGCGGAACTGCCGCCCGAGGTAGGCGGCCGCACCTTCCTGGACGGCCGCGGAGATCTCCTGCATCTTCGGTGTCCCCGTCCCGGCGGCCAATACGCCCGCGCGGAGGACGAACGCGATGATCAGCGCGACCAGCGCAACGACGGCGACACCAATGACGATGACTTGATCACTACCGGTGATGGCGATTTCCGCAGCAGCGGCACTGGTGGACATCGAACTCCTGATCCATGCA
>DATDBV010000389.1:0-10859 GCA_036524715.1 Nakamurella sp.
CAGGTCCGTCGACCCGGTCTGCCGCATGATGTCGATGCACTCACGATGATGGGCGATCGCCTTGGCCCGGATCCGCTCGTCCGAGTTCGTCAACGAGCCGAGCCGGTAGTCGTCGTCCTGGAACAGGTTCGAGTTGATCCCACCGATCGCCACCCCGAGGTCGGCGGCGAACGCGGCCAGCTTGCCGAAATTGTCCACCCGGTCCCACGGGATGTGCAGCGACACCTTCGGGGCCAGCCCGGTCAGCGCGTTCACCTGGGCGGCGTCGGCGATCTTCTCGAACGGATCCCGCGGGGTGCCCGGTGTGGTGAACACCTTGAACCGGGTCCCCGAGTTCCCGTAGGCCCAGGACGGCACCTCGATGCCGAAGTCGTCCAGGTCGGCAAGGGCGGCGTGGGTGTCGGTCATGTGGACGTCCTGTCTCGATGGGTTCTACCGGGTGTCCAGATTCTGCATTGATACGTTTCAGATGTCAAGCGCCTTGGAGACCGGTTCTGCGTCGATCCTACGTCGGATGTGCACCCGTGGCTGCCAGCGCGGTAGCTGAGTCGTTTTAGAGATCGGTGCTGAGCGAGGGACGTCGGCACTGGCGTCACCGGTGGGATCGATGCTCCGGTGGAGCGTGGGCCCTCTCAGTCACGCCGTGGTGAGATGATCCATGCCGGTGCATGTCTCGAGGACGAGCCCCGTTCGTGGCCGGGCCGCGGCCGTCCGTCTCGACGAACTCTCCGGACCCGGCGTACTGGACGGCGTCAGGACGCGGCGACGACCCGCTCGTCTATCGACGACGAACGCACCGTGAGGGTGGGCGTGAAGCGTTTCTGGACTACTGGTGCGGTTCCCCGCTTTCGCGCGCCTCGATCTCGGCGAGCAGCAGCGTTGCTGCCCGCCGGCCCAGTTCGACGCGCGGCTGGACTACGCTCGACAGCGGAACGGCAGCCGCCTCCCGCGAACTCGATGTAGCCGTAACCGACGATGCTGATCTCCTCCGGCACGGCAACCCAGCCCCTGACCAAGCCTGAGCAGCCCGATCGCGATCAGGTCGTTCAGGGCGAACACGCCGGTCGGGCGCTCTTCGTCGGGCATCGCCAGGATCGCCTCGGCCGCGGTACGCCCAGCGGAGATGTCGAGCCGATCGGTGGGAAGGATGAGCAAAATGGCCTCCGGATTGCCCAGCAGCACAGCGCGGCTGGCGCCGTCCCGTCGCTGCTGGACCTGCGGGATGTCGGGGCGGCCGCCGACCGCGGCGAGCCGTCGGTGACCGCGTTCCAGCAGGTGCGCCGCGGCGAGCTGTCCGCCGACGAGGTCGTCGACGGACACGGTGCAGGCGTCGTGGTAGGCCGAGTAGCGTTCGGCGAGACGACTGGCATGTCCAACTGCCGCGCCAGCTCACCGTCCAGGCTGAGCGAGGTCGGGGCCAGGATCACCCCTCGAAACCCGCAGTTGCTGGTACAGGCCGAGGGCAGCCCGCTCGCGGCCGGCGTCGTGGGCGCTATCCGAGAGCAGTACCAAGCAGCCGGCCGCGACGCGACTTCCTCGACGCCCCGGGCCATGTCGCTGGAGAACGGGTTGGCGATGTCCATGACGACCAGGCCGATCGAGGCGCTGCGGCCGGCCCGCAGCTGCCGGCCGACTCGTTGCGCACCCAGCCGAGCTTGTCGATCGCCTCCAGGACCCGGCGAGGGTGTCGGGGCGACCAGCTCGGGCTTGTTGAGCACGTTGCAGATGGTGCCGACGGAGACCTGGGCCAGCGCCGAGACGTCCTTCATGCCGACCGATGGTCGCTGACCCGTGATTCTCGCCCTTCCCCAAACCTCGACCGCCATGAAATCCGGAAAGCGCGTTGATTGAAACGGTCAACGGCGGCAAGCTGCGGCCGCTGGTCGGCGCCGGGAAGGGCCGGTCGGCAAGCTGTTGGATCGACTCTTTGTGCTCGTCGGACCGGTATTCCTCCGGACGGCAGCTGGGATCGCGGCTCTCGGGAAGGTGGACTGAAACGCACAAATCAGTCGGGCAGTCCTTGGTCGCCGGGGGCCCGATCACGGTCAAGTGGGTAGTCGGGCATGGGGCGACGCCGCCTCAGCCGGGTGGTAGGTCAGCCCCCGGGCCGACGGGATCCGGGACGCGACCCCCGTCCGCCGGGAGCGGTTCCCGCACCCTCCTGATGAAGGTGAAGAGCTCGCCGACCCGTTCCAACCGGCAGTCGCTGAGCGTCGAGCGCTTCTGCTCGTGCCAGAACTCGACCTGGTATTGACCCGCAGGCCAGGGTGGCAGCCGTAGTTGTGTCGGATTCTCGACGAAGACGGTTCGCTCGTGCTCGCCGCTCGTGAAGACCCCTTGGTGGCAAGCGAAGTAGTCCCCGTCGAAGCGCTTGACAACGACATTTCTGACAATGGTCATGGTGAACTCCGTGCTCTGATCGAGATGGACGATGGCCCGACCGTCCGCTGCCGCTCGCGCGGACGGCGGCGGACGGTCGGGGTGGAGCTCAGTTCGGTGCCGCCTCGACGGTCAGCCCCCAGATCTGGATCGATCCCTTGGGCAGGCGCCAGGTCACGGTGAGGTGGCCCTCCGCATCGAGGGTGGTCTCGAACAGGTGCGAGACCGACGCAGACGATGAGAAGAACGGCCACACGCCGAAGTTGGCCGAGGCGGTGATCTTGGTCCGATCGTCCGACGAGTACACGGCCTGGCTGGTGACCTTGATGTCGTAGTCGCTGACCAGGACCAGTTGGGACACTCGACGGGCGAGGGAACCCTGCGGCTGTTCGAAGAACGAGTCCCAGTCGCCCGCATGCGCCATCGGATCCCAGATCGACCGGTCGTCCTTCGCGTTGTAGGCGCGCTTGAATTCGCCTGAGTCGAACCAGTCACCGATCGGCTGAGTGATCAGGGTCGCCGATTGGCCGATCGTCCCAGTGATCGTCCAGCCGCTGGCCGCGGCCTCGCTGTTCAACTTGTCGAAGGAGCCGGAGACCCCGCCAGAGAAGATGTCGTAGAAGCCGGTGGCGGTGCCCTGGACGGTGTCGTGGGCCAGATGCGTGTCCATGCTGCTGGAGTCGAAGTCGATCGACACAGCGGAGCTATTTGCCAAAGCGGCCGTCGCGGCGTCGATAGTCGCGGTGTAGCGGTACAACCAGTACGTGGATTGGTCCGATGTGACGAACTGCTGTTTCGCGTTCTTGTTCGCGTTCAGCGCGTCCAGAGCCTTGCTGAGCGGCGATCCCGAGGACTGCTTGTACACGCTGATGGCGGACGCGGCCTTCTTCGGGTCGAGGCGCTGGTTGGCCCACTGCTCGAAGAGCTGCTCCTGGGTGAGCGTGCTCTCCGGATTCTTGTCGTACCAGCTGTCGCAGTAGGCGAGCCATTTGGCGTACATGTCGCCGAGCACGCCCGGAAGGTCGGTTCCGCCCTCGCTCAGCAATGCCTGCAGCAGCATCGCGTAGGCCGAGGACCGGGTGCCCAGGCCGCTGGCATCGACGTAGGTGGCGTTCGCGGGCGGTGGCACGGCATCGGAGATGAGGAACAGGCCACTCGAGTCGGTCGACTGCAGTCCCATGGTGCCCTGGGTGAGCAGGAACGTTTTCGAGTCAACCTTGAGGATCTTGGCCAGGTAGTTGAACCACCCGGCGTTGAGTTCGGTGACCTTCTTCTCGACATCTGCGTCCATGACGACGGTTCCTTTCATTGTGGAATGCGGGATTAGTTCGCCATCGGGTCCGGAGCCGACCCGACGCGTGAGTGCTACAGGTTGTAGCACTGGTCGGTCTGGGCGCTTCGCCAGCTGCCGCCGCTGAGCTTGCAGTTGTGGGCGTCCCGGTGGTTGAGGATCTTGCCCTTGCAGTTGCGCGCGGATTAGCAGTCGCCGGCGACTTCCGGCGCGTCATAGTCGTCGGGCAGGGACGGGCAGTCCCGCGCTGATGCGACGTCGTCGTTCTCGTCCATGACGTTTCCTTCGGTTGTCGGTTGTCGGTTGCGGCAATGTCGTGTCTCGTCGGGCTGGCCGACGCGATGGTCCGGCCGCCCGGCCGAATCGATTGGCGCGACCGGAAGCGGTGGTGCCTGGAATGTGTGCGGTCAAGGTCCCATGATTTCCCCCGTAGATCGCGAAAGATGTGTCCCCCGGCGCTGTGACGGTGAGATTCGCGCCGAACTGAAAGTTACGACCCTCGGGCGTTCTCGCCTGCCGGCCGGATGACAGGCCGACTGTGCTCCCGGTGACAGCGTTTCGCCGGTCGGTGACATACTGTGTGGCCCGGTGCGAGTCCCGGGAAGGCGATCGGGGCGGTCAGTTGCCCCGCTCGAGGATGAAATCGATCATGTGCCGGAGGAACGCCAGCCGGGTCCGGGCCGGGGCCTGCGCGAACGCCTCGGCGAAGCCCAGGCGTGCGGCGTTCGCCATCTCCGAGGCGAATTGTCGTGCGTAGTCCACACTTCCGTAGCCGTGCATCATCTCGGCGACCCGGGCGCAGTCGGCCGGCGGGCGATCGGACTGGCGGCGAGCCAGGAACTCCCGCAGCCAGGAACGGTCGCCGGGCCCGGCGCTGGCCAGCAGGTGGATGAGCAGCAGGGTGTGCTTGCCCTCGCGGATGTCGTCGAAGGGCATCTTGTCCGGCGCGTCCCGCCGCTCGACATCCAACAGGTCGTCGCGGGTCTGGAACGCCAGGCCCAGGAAGAACCCGAACCGGCTGAGCGCGGCCAGGTGCGCCGTGCCGTACGAGCCGATGATCGCGCCCAACCGCAGCGGCAGGACCGTGGTGTACCAGCAGGTCTTCTTGCCGGCCAGCGCGATGTAGTCGATCGGCGCGAGATCGCCGATCTGCGCGCGCCGCCAGCCAAGTTCGAGTGCCTGTCCCTCCGTGGTCTGCCGGATCGTCGTGACCAGTTCGGACGTCACCATCTCCCGGACCCTCGGCCCCAGCGCCTCGTCCCGGCGGATCGGCTGCAATGCCAGCACCGCGAGCGCGTCGCCGGCGTTGAGCGCCAGCGGCAGCCCGTGAATGGCGTGCAGGGTGGGGCTGTGCCGGCGCAGCGGACTGTCGTCCTCGATGTCGTCGTGGATGAGGAAGGCGGTGTGCAGCATCTCCACGCTCGCGGCCGCGCCGGCCGCATCCGCACACCGGCGGCCGAAGGCCTCGCAGGTGGCCAGCAACAGGGCGGGTCGGATGCCCTTGCCACCTCGGTCGAGATAGTCCCGCATCGGGTCGTACAGGTACTCCCGGGGGCGTCCCGTGGTCAGGTAGCGCTCGACGACCCGCCGGGTGATCAGGGTGTAGTGGGCCAGGCGGTCCGGCACGTCGGTGAACGCGGTCGCGGTCATCGAACGATCAGTTTCACGGCGACGGCTGCGTCGGGCAGCCCGTTGGCCAGGATGTGCCCGTGGTAGCTGCCACGATCGGTCGCCGGCGGCACCGAGATGCCGACCCAGGCCGCGCGCCGGGGGGCGGTGGAGCCCTCCAGCCGTTCCGGTTCGGTGCCGCCGAGTTCGGCGCCGAGCCGGGAGCCGTTCGCGTGCCACAGATCCGTCAGGCGCAGGGTCAGTTCGGGCACGAACGCGCCCGAGACGTTGTGGATCCACAGCACCGCGCCGGTCCTGGCGCCGGGGTGCCCGACCAGGACGACGGGTTCCGGTTGCCGCCGGCCGGCCGGTGGATCGAACATCGCCTGGGTCAGGTCGGCCGTTAGGGAGTGGAACACGTTGGTGAGCAGGCCGGCGTACACATCGACGGTGCGCGCGACGGAAGCGCCGACCCGGAACCGGTCGGCCGACTCGACGGTCGCCGAACCGGTAGGACCGCCGACCGGCGCGTCTCGGGTCCCCCCGTCGGCCGCGACCTCCTCGACGAACCGATCGAAGGTGAAGTTCGCCGCGTCCGTGGCACTCCAGCGCCCGCGGCGCCCCGACGGCGGTCGGTCCGGGGCCGTCATGCCGTCCCCGGCCGGTAGTCGCCGAGCATCCCCTTGGTCAGCGGTCGGGCGCGCACCGCGTTCGCCGCCTGGATGCCGCTGATCACCGCGGCCTCGATGCAGCCCGCGTTGTGACCGTTGTCGATCCAGTCGCCGGCCAGGAACAGGTTGCCGAACCCGGACCCGTCGGCACGGAGTCGATACGCCAGGGTGCCCGGCAGGCACTGGACGTAACGATCGGACGGGTCCACGTTGGCGCTCCAGTACTGGGACTCCAGCGGATCCGACCCGCCGGCGCGGTCCGTGTGCAGCAAGTCGCGGCGAAAGCCTCCGTCCGGGTGCCGCGCACCCGGCCAGAAGTGACCCGCTCGCTTGTCGAGGAACTCGACGGCGTTGGCCTTGACGATCTTCCGGGCCAGGTCCGGGTCATCCGTGCCGGGCCCGCCCAGCACGCTGCAGAAGTAGGCGATGGAGCCCGGGCGCTGCCCGTCCGGCCATCCCTCCCGGGGGATGAGATGACTCATGGAGGCATAGGTGTCGAACGGCGGGGGATAGCCGCTGACCGCCGAACCCACGTGCGGCCAACCCAGCTCGTCCTCCGTGGGGGTCAGCCACAGCTGCAGGGCCTGGGTCGGCACGGTCGCCACGTGCTCGACCATCGCCCGCCAGCGGGCCGACCGGGCCAGCAACTCCGGGCAGGTGTGCGGAATCATCCCGATCGACACCGCCAGCACGACCTCGTCGAAGTCGGTGCCGGCGGTGAGACGTCGCGGGCGTTCGGTCCCGCGGTCCGACCAGTGGCTCTCCGAGTCGGCCGGGACCCCGCCCACCAGCTGGTCGGCGTCCGGTTCGGCGGGGAAGCACGGGAGGCCGGCGACCCGGACCAGCGGCCGGTATTCCTCATGGGTGGCGCGCATTGTCGCCTGGCGGCCGAAGGTCAGGGCGGTGACCCGGGCACCGTCGGCGGACAGGTGCACCTGGTCGAGGCGGTGGAAGAACTCGAACCGAACGCCCCTGGCCTTGAGCGTCTGGTACAGCGGGGCAAAGACGATGTCGCCCATGCCCGCCTGCATCTGCCAGAACAGGGCGCCCCGGTACTCCAGGAACATCTTCCAGGTCAGCAGCAGGCCCTGGCCGGCCGCGATCCCCGGCCGGTCGAAATCGCCGTCCCGGTAGGCGAATCCCAGGTCGTACATGGCCTTGATCAGTGGCTGCCGGCAGGTTTGCTCGGCCGCGCCGTGGGACCGCAGCCACTCGCGCATTTCCACATCGTTGACGGCGGCCAGACCGGCCGGGTTCATGAACAGGCCGTCCCGGATCGCGCCTCGGACGCAGGTGACGAGCAGGTCGACGAAATCGCGGGAGCGTCGCGAGTCGGCGTCGCGGCCGAGCCGGTCGAAGATGTCCGTGCGGATCGCGTCGATCCGGTCCAGCAGGTACGCCGAGGCCAGGCCGCTCCGCCGGGCGGTTCCGTCGAACGTTCGGAGAACCTCCAGCCCGGCGATCATCGAGCCGATCTCGGCGAGGCGGATCAGCCGATCCGGGCGGGCCGGCGGGCCGGCCGGCGGGTCCGGGGATCCGCTGAGGACCACGGGACCCGGTGGCATCCCGTCGATGTCCTCGTCGTTGAGGGAGGCGGCGAAGTCCGCCAGCAGGGTCAGCACCCGCCGGATGAACCGGAGGGCGGACGGTCCCTGCCGGTCGGCGCCGGCGCCGGGGGAGCCGCCGATCGGGCTGAAACCGGCGATCCAATCGGCCCAGTCGCTCTCGGCGGTGTCGGCGATGCCCACCCGATGCATCGGCGCGAAAGCCTGGTCGAAACCGGGGATCACGCACGACGGATCGGTTGTCGGCCGATCGAGCTCCCGGTAGACCCGGCGCATCAACCGGAAGGCGTTCTCGTAGTAGCCGAGCCAGACGTGCAGGCCGTGCTCCTGGATCCGGCCGTGGCGACCCCGAGAACTCGCCCCTTTGCCGCCGAGCCGCCAACCACGTTGGTAGACGGTCACTTCGATGTCGTCCCGGCACTTGGGTCCGGTTAGCTGCCAGGCCGCGGTCAGGCCGGCCATGCCGCCGCCGATCACTGCCACCCGTTTCATGCCGAGCGGGCCCGGGCCGCCAACGCGGTGGCACCCTGACCATCGGCGAGGTCCGCCGCTCGCCGGATGTCCTCCCGGCCGGTCGGGTCGCCGGCGTCCAGGCGCAGCCGGCCCCGGATTCGCAACGTTTCGGACGAGTAGAACCCGCTACCGGTCTCATCGGCGACGTCCAGGGCCTGGTTCAGGGTGCGCAGTGCTTCGTCCGCTCGTCCGACCGCGGCCTGCGCGACCCCCAGTTGGGTGAGCCAGTAGGGGGTGTAAGCCTGTGCGCCCACCACCTCTCGAACCACGGTCACGTGCTTGGTGAACCGGTCGATCAGCTCGCGTCGGCCGAGCAGGATCCCGGCAAGGTCCAGATGCAGCGCCGCGGTCAGCTGCCACATCGCGAAACCATGCCGGTCGGCGAGTTCGGCCATATGCCGACCCGACCGGACCAGCCCGGGATGGTCGCCCTCCAGGGTCTTGAGCACTCCTTCGAAATAGTCGATGTAGCAGGAGGTGAACGGGGCGAACGGGAAGTCGAGCCGCTCGACCCGTCGACGGGCGGACGCGATGGACGCCTCGGCGGCGACCGCGTCGCCCCGCGCCCAGTGGATGAACGCCTGATGCGCGCCGACGACACCGATTCCGTCGCTGGGCAGTTGCCTGGACTGCCGCACACCCTCGGCAGATCGCGCCCAGTCCGACCGCAGGAACGCCTGGAGTATCGGGGCCGCGGCGTCGAAATGACCCCGGAGGAACTCGGTGATGCCGAAGCAGACCTCGGCAGCGATCGCCGGGATGCCGGCGACTGCACATTCCCCGATCAATGCCGCACCGATCTCCTCCGCCTGGTCGAGCTCACCGCGGAAGGCGTAGTACGACCAGCTGCCGACCAGGGTCGGCACGATCTCCGGCGCACCGACGAGTGCGCGGCACAGTTCCGCGCAACGCTGGTGATCGGCCACCGCCTCGGCAGCGCCGTACCCGCGGGCGGCGACCGCACTGAAGCTCCGCATCCGCCGAACGGCCAGTTCGGTCTGCCATCGGCTCGAATCGTCGGGGAGACGGTCGATCAGACTCAGGGTGTGGGTCAGCCGGTCGATCACCTCGACGTCCGCGCCCACCAGCTGGTCGGCCGCGGCAATCCGGACGTGCGCGGTCACCGCTTCGGCGTGCCGGCCGGCGCGTTCCAGGTGGGTGGCCCGTTCCCGCGCACCACCGGCGGCGGGATCGTCGTCGCCGATCATGTCGGCGAGCACGCCGTGGTTGTGCCGCCGGGTCGAACGTCGTTGGGATTCATACGCCACCTCCCTGATCAGCTCGTGCCGGAAGCGCAACCCCTGGTCCGCGTCCTCCAGGAGGCCGGCGGCCAGCAGTGTGTCGATCCGCCGACCGAACTCGTCCTCGTCGGTCCCGACGACCCGCTGCAGCAGCGTGCGGTCCACGTCGCGCCCGATGGTCGCGGCGATCTGGACGAGTTCCAGATCGACCCGCGGGGACGCCAGCCGGGCCAGCAGCGGGTCGAGCAGGGCGGGCGGGATCCGGTACTCGCCGAAGCGGATCGACCGGTGCACGACATGGCCGCGGCCGAGCGCATCGGCGGTGCGCAGCAGCTCCTCCAGGAAGAGCGGTATCCCGTCACCGCGATCGATCAGATCGTCGAGGTCCTCGGCGGGCAGGTTCGCGCCCTCGGGCATCAGCTGGGCCAGTTGTGCCGACTCGGCGCGGGTCAGCGGACCCAACGCGAACCGCTGCACCTGGTCCGCCGGCCACGGCGGATCGAAACCGTCCCGGGCCGTGACGATGAGCCGCAGCCGGCGCGGCTCGGCGGCGAGCAGGTGCGAGATCACCTCGATGCTCGACTGATCCGCCCACTGTGCGTCATCAATGAACAGCACCGTGGTGTCCGGCCCGGCAGCCCCGGCGATGAGCTCGGCCGCCACGTCGAGGGCGTATCGGCGGAGCCGGCCGGGGTCGACGGCGGCGGGCGACGCCAGCATGGTCAAGGGCACGCCGAGCGCGGTTGACAGGAACGGAAGGTCCCCGTTCCTGCTCATCGCCTCGCCGATCCGGGCGCGGAGCTTTGCCAGCCTCTCCGCCGGGGCGTCGGACTCGTCGATTCCGCACGCGGTCTGGATCAACCCTCGAAAGACGTGCAGGCTGGTGCCCCGCTCGGTCCTGGCGCCGCTGCAGGCGATGACCGGAAAGCGGTATCGGCGCTCGAGTTCGGTGACCAGGCGGGTCTTGCCCACGCCGGCCTGGCCGGAGACGAACAGCAATCGATCGTCGCCGGTCACGAACCCGTGCAGCCGGGCGAGTTCGGCGAACCGGCCGACGAACGGGCTGGTGGGAATCGCCCGGGCGCCGGTCCGCTCCCGGATCACGGCGAAGATCTCCACCGGTCGGGACACGCCGCGCAGCGCCACGATACCGATGGAGGAGGTCTCGAAGTACGGCCGGACCAGGGCCTTGGTCGCGTCGCTGATCACGACGGTGTTCGGCGGTGCATGGTGCTGGATCCGGGCCGCCTCGTTGGCGGTTGCGCCGGCGACCCCGACCCCATCGACCACCACCAGATCGCTGTGCACGGCGATCCGGACCTGCAGGATCGGGTCGTCCGAACGGTTCAACACCTGCCGCAGCCGAGGATTCAGCGTGGTCACGATCGCCTGGCCGCAGTGCACCGCCCGCCGCGCGTCGTCCTCGTTGACCTGCGGGTAGCCGAACAGGACCAGCATGCCGTCGCCGCGGTGGTCGTCGATGAATCCACCGAACCGATCGACGATCTCGCCGCAGATCGACCGGTAGGCACCCAGCAGGGTGGTGACTTCCTCCGGATCCAGGCCGTCCGCCAGCTGGGTGGAGCCGACG
>DATDBV010000390.1:0-13262 GCA_036524715.1 Nakamurella sp.
GCCGGCCGCTGCTCACGCTGCGGACCAGCGCGCTGATCCGCTGGCAGGGCATCCGGCTGTGGCTGCGGAGGGTTCCGGTGCAGCCGCGGCCGGCGGACGCGACCGCGGACGAACGGGGTCGTTGACCTCAGCCGTCGAGCACTGCATATCGATGCCTTGGGACGGGCCCGGTCGCTTCGCCCGAGTGACCCAGACGGGGATGCCCGACCGCCTGTGCGCACCCGGGCCGGGTAGCGCTCCCGACACGACAGCGCCAACGCGATGGCCACGTCGGTGGCCACCGGTGCGCTGCAGCCCAAGGTCGCCGTGCTGATCAGTCGCCCCGGTGCCGGCCGCCGCGACGAGCTTCCGTCGACGCCAGGGCATCCTCGATCACCCGACGCCCCACGCGGCCGGGCTCGGCGCTGTGCACACCCCGGGCGGCGTGCCCGCCGGCCGGCGCCTCGGCGACATCGGCCGGCATCGCGTCCACCGAACCCGACGGTTCGTCGACAACGGGCCGACGGCGACCCAACAGGTCGGCCACGGCGGGCAGCAGCGTCAGCCGCACCACGAACGCGTCAAGCAACACCCCGACCACGACCGCGGGCACCACACGCATCCAGACCGGCCCACCCGCAACCAAGAGCGGGCCGAACACCGCCGCGACCAGCACCGCGCAGCCGCCGACCGTCCTCGCCCGACCGTTCACCACCGGCCGCGCCGAGCGCGCCGCCTGATCCAGCACCAGGCCGAGCAGCACGGCCACCGCCAGGACGGGCAGCGTCGCGTCGGCCTCCGGCACCCACCCCCCACCACCCAGGGCTCGGGACAGCAGCAGCACGGTGGCGATGGACACCACGGACCCGGCCGCCGCGGCGGCGCCGGCCGTCCACGGCCGCACCAGGGCGACGATCAGCGCCAACGCGATCGGACCGATGACCAGCAGGTAGCGAGACCGGGCCGCGGCCAGCTCGTCGGCGACGTCGACGGCCACCGCGGTGGCGCCGGTCACCTCGACCACTGCCCGGTCGACGGCCAAGGTCTGTTCGCGCAGCCGGTGCACCAGGTCTCGGGTCGCCGGGTCGGCCGGCCCGGTGGTGGGCAACACGGTGACGATTCCGAGCGTGCCGTCGGCCGCGACTCGTCCGGGAGCAGCGAGCGCGACGCCCTCGATATGGCGCGCCCGGTCCGCGACAACCGGCAGTGCCGCGGCCAGGTCGGCGGGGTCATCCACCTCGACGGTCAGCAACAGCGGGCCGGCGGCACCGGCGCCGAAGGCCGCCGCCAGGAGCTCCTCGGCGCGGTCGGACGACCCGCCGGCCCGACCGTCGCCCACGATCACCACCGGAATCAGGACGGCCGCCAGCGCAACCGTCGCCGCACCGGCCGCGACGGCCGGGCGGCCGGCGACCAACCGTTCCCACCACCCCGGCCCGGCCGGGGTCGGCAACGACAGCTCGCCTCCGGTCAGCCGCACCAGGGCCGGCAACAGGGTGAGCGTCGCCGTCACCGACGCGACGGCGGCGATGCTCGCGGCCGCCCCGACCGCCGCCGACACCCCGATCCCGACCGCCGGCAGACCCGCCGTCGCGACCACCACGAGCAGAGCCCCGCCGATCACCGTGCTCGGCCGCGCGTCCCGCCCGAGCAGCACCACGGCGGCCGGCGAGCCGACGGCCAGACCCAATAGGAAGGCGATCACCGCGCCCGCGCCGGTCAACCCGAGCGGGCCCGTGATCAGGACCGCGGCCGCCACCCCCACTCCGGATCCGACCAGCGCCGTCCCCGTCACGAGCAGCGCACCACGGGTCGAACCCAGCACCAGGCCGGCCACCACCGTGGCCAGCACGATGGCGATCGCGAGGGCCACGACGGTGCCGGATCCGACATCCGGATCCGGGACGCCCAGGACCCCACCGAGTTCGACCGCCAGCCCGTCGCCCCGCGCCGCGGCGACGAGAGCCTCGACGGCGGAACGAACGTCGACCATGGCCGCGGCGTTGATCGCGACCGGGACGAACGCGGTCCGCCGGTCGGGCGACACCGTGCCACCGGCGCCCGGGTCGACCACCGCGGTGACCCCCGGGACCGCGCGAAGGCCCTGAACCATCGTGTCGACCGTGCCGGCGAATGCCGGGTCGTCCACGGCCGCATCCTCGGGTGTGATCAGCACGACCCATCCGGTCGGGTCGCCCGCCCCCGGGATTCGCGTGTCGAGCCGGTCCAGCGCCTCCTGGGCCGGTGACGCCGGCGGGGATGCGTCGTTCGCGGCCATCCCGTTCGCCGCCGACCCGTTCGCCGCCGACCAGTTCGCCGACCAGTTCGCCGACCAATTCGCCGCCGACCCGGTCACCGCGGCCGCGGCGCCCAGTCCGACCAGCAGCAGGCCCCAGACGATCAGGGTCGTCACCCGCCGCCGCGCCGCCGCGTCGGCCAACCGGTTGAGCGCGGCGTCCGCCCGCGCGGTCACCCCGACCCACCCAATCGGACGGAGCGCCCGAACCAGATCAGCACCGGATGAGGGTAGGACGTGCGGTGTCCCCGGTTCGGGCGGACTTACAGTGGGCACCTGCCGGCCGACGCCACACCACGCCCCTGCGCACCATGATTCTGGGAGTGATCGATGAAGTTCAATCCCAACGCACGGCTGGACACGTCCCAGGTGCAGGATCGCCGGGGCGGCGGTGGAAGCTCGTCCCGGGGCGGGTTCGCCGGCGGCGGTTTCCCCGGCGGCAGAGGCGGACTGGCCGTCGGCGGCGGCGGTCTCGGACTGCTCGTCGTCGCCGCGTTCGTGCTGTTCAGCATGTTGAGCGGGGGTGAGGGTTCGACCGGCGACGCCGGCCTGCTTCAGGGCGCCACCGGCAGCACCAGCGTCGACAACGCCCAGCTCGATGCGACCTGTGCCAGCGGCGCCGATGCCAACACGAAAGAGGACTGCGCGGCGGTCGCCGTCATCAACTCTGTGCAGGCCTACTGGGCCGACGCCTTCGCCGACTTCGGCGGCACCTACCAGGATGCGGACACGGTCTTCTACAGCGGTTCCACCCGCACCGGCTGCGGGACCGGCACCTCGGGCATGGGCCCGTTCTACTGCCCCGCCGACGAGCAGGTGTACATCGACCTGAGCTTCTGGGACGAGCTGCGCACCACCTTCGGCGCCAACGACGCCCCGTTCACCCAGGCCTACGTGCTCGCCCATGAGTACGGCCACCACGTGCAGAACCTGCTGGGCACCAGCGACCGGGTCGGCGCCGCGACCGGGGCGACGTCCGGATCGGTGCGCCTGGAACTGCAGGCCGACTGCTACGCCGGGGTGTGGGCCAACCACGCCACCACCGTGCCCGGCGCCGACGGCCAGATCCTGATCAGCGAGATCACCGACGCCGACCTGGCCAACGCGGTGCAGACCGCCGGCGCGATCGGCGACGACTACATCCAGACCAACCTGGGCGGCCAGCAGGTCGACACCTCCCAGTTCAGCCATGGCTCGTCCGCGCAACGCCAGAAGTGGCTGCTGGCCGGCTACCGCAGCGGTGATCCCGCCGCGTGTAACACCTTCGACACCGGCGAACTGGGCTGATTCACCCCGGCAGCGGACTCTCCGGTGACGGCCCCGGCTGCCGTCCGGACAACACGATCGCCGCGCAGATCAGGGCCATGCCGACGAGCTCGAGCACATTCGGGATCTGGGCCAACGCGACGGCACCGATCAGCGCCGCGGTCACCGGCAGCATCGCGAGCAGGATCGCGAACCGGGCGGCGGTGACGCGGCGCAGCACCAGCTGCTCCAGGGCGTACGGGATCACCGAGCTCAGCACCGCCACGCCGATCACCACCGCGGCCAGCGCCGCGTCGGTGACCACGGGGAGGAACGCGCCGAACGCCAGCGGCGCCCAGACCACCGCACCGGCCGTCATCCCAACGGCCAGCGAGCTGATGCCGTCCCGGCGCACCGCCATCCGTCGGCCGAGCAGGATGTAACCGGCCCAGGAAACCGCCGAACCGAGGATGGCGATCAGGCCGACGATGGTCCCGGCAGTGAACTCCTGGTCGAGCTGCACCCCGGCCAGCAGCACGACACCGAGCGCCGCGAGGGCAATGCCGGCCCGGTCCCGCCAACCGTGGCCGGCGATGCCGGCGACCGCGACCGGCCCCAGGAACTCGATAGCGACCGCGGTGCCCAGCGGGAGGTGGTCGATGGCGATGTAGAACGTCACGTTCATGGTGGCCACAAGGACGCCGAAGGTGGCTGCGGCGATCAGGTCGGACCGGGTCCAGGCCTGCCGCCAGGGGCGCCGCCAGGCCATCAGAACCACGGCCGACACGGCGATCCGCCACCAGGCGACGGACGCGGCGGGGATCGCCGCGAACAGTCCGACCGCGAGCGCCGCGCCGACGTACTGGGTCAGTCCGGACGTCAGGAACAGGGCGGGGGGCGGGATCCGGTCGACGGGTCCCCGGGGCACCGGTTGCTGCGCGGGTCCGTCCACCGGGCGAGTCTGCCAGCCCGGGCCTCCCGGATGCCGGTGTTAGCGTGCCGGAATGAACCTCGCTGGTCCGACTTGATGGGTCCGGCGATCCTCGCGGCCCTGCCGCTGGCCGCGGCCTCGCCGTGGCCGCGTTGCCCGTCGTCCTGATCCCGATCGCCCTGGCGGCCAAGCGGCCGCCGGCGCTCGCGCGCGCATTCCTGCTCGGCTGGACGCTGGGGATCCTCCTCGTGGGCACGGTGGTGATCGCACTGGCCGACGTGCTGGTCCTGCCGTCCGGCAACGTGGCCTGGCTCGGCTACGCCAAGATCGCCCTCGGCCTGCTGCTGGTTGTGTTGGCCGTTCGCGGTTGGGCCGGGCGGCCACGGGCCGGCGCGGAGCCGGCCGTGCCCGGCTGGATGGCCGGGATCGAGTCGATGAGCCGGGGCCGGGCGTTCGGCCTGGCCTTTCTGCTGGCCACGCTGAACCCGAAGAACCTGGTGCTGGTGGTCGCCGGCGCGACCACCATCGCCGAGGCGACCCCGGTCCGCTGCAGCAGGCAGCCGCGCTCGTGGTGTTCACGGTCGTCGGCAGCATCGGGGTCGCGGCGCCCGCCGTCGTCACCGTCGTCCTGGGTGATCGCGCCGACGAGGTGCTGACCGCGGTCGACCGTTGGATGACCCGGCAGAGCACCGTGATCGTGGCCGCCGTCCTGCTGGTGCTCGGCGTGCTGCTGATGGTCAACGGCTTCGTCGGGCTGTGACCCCGTCGGCGAACCCCGTCAGATGCCGAAGAACGCGTGGCAGGCCGGCAGGCCGCGGACCTGCACCATCCAGTCGGGGCGGACGAAGCTTGCCCGGTCGAGGGTGAGTCGCTGCTCGACCGCCCGCTCCCCGGGCCGCCGCTGCACCACGTGGGTGCCGTCGGGGCGGTAGCCCAGCTTGCGGGACACCGCCAGCGACTCCGGGTTGTCGGTGAAGGCGCCGCTGTCCGCCCGCTCCGACTTCAGGTGATCGAACGCGAACTGCACCACCGCCGAACGCATCTCGGTGCCGATGCCCTGCCCCTGGTGGGCCCGGCCCAGCCACGACCCGGTGGCCACCGTGCGGGTGACGGCGAAGTCCTGCCCGGTCAGGTTCTGCAGACCGACTAGTTCGCCCCGGCGCCGCACCATGAACTGCACCGACCAGTTGTCCGGGGTGCTCGACGCCCGCGCCGACCAGTGGTGGCGCAGCGCGTTCGGGACGATCTCGTCGCGCGGGGCGTCGGTCCACGGGAACAGGAACGGCATCCGCTCGCTGTCGTGGATGCCACCCAGGATCAGCTCGCACATCTCGGGTATGTCGACGTCCTGCAGCGGGGTCAGCACGAGCCGCGGCGTGGCCAGGACCAACCCGAAGACCGGCCAGTAGTCGGCCGGCGTCCGCGCCTTCGGGCTCATGTGAGGCAGGGTGCCGTGCGCGATCGACACAACTGGCGAATCCGAGCCGTCCGGTTCATCCCAACAGGGTGGTCCGTCGCGTGCCCGGCGTCGTCAGGATGGCCACGAGCGGGATCGGTCCCGCCACCGATCAGCGGCCGACCGCCGCGGACATGAAGGGCACACGCCATGACAGAGGCCGTCGCCGAACGGACCGTCGACGAACTGGGACCAGTCGACTACCTGGTCGTCGAGTTCCCGGGCAGCCAGTTCAAGGGCGAGATCCTTCCCGAGCTGGTCGATCTCGTGCAGCGAGGCATCGTTCGGGTGCTCGATCTGGTCATCATCCGCAAGGACGACGACGGCAGCTACGAGGCCTTCGAGTTCGGCGACCCCGACGCCGGACCGTTGGGCGAGATCCGCGAACTGGAGCGCCAGCTCGCGGATCTGCTCAGCGAGGAGGACGTGGTCGCCGCGGCCGACGCGCTGGCGCCGGGTTCCACCGCCGCGCTCCTGGTGTACGAGAACCTGTGGGCCGCGCCGTTCGCGTCCGCGGTCCGCCGCGCCGGCGGGGTCCTGGTGGCCGACGGACGCATCCCGATCCAATCGCTGATCGCCGTTCTCGAAGAGGACATCAATGCCGACGCCGCGGACGCGGCCGAAGAAGAAGGAGTCTGACATGCTCGCAGCCCGCCGCGTCGGCCGCCGAGGGGTCCTCGGCCCGGTCGGCCGCACCGCCGCCGCCGTCGGCACCACCGCGGTCGTCGCCCATGGGATCGGACGTCGGGTCGATCGCCGGGACGACCGGCGCGACGATCGCGGGGATCGTCGGGAGGACCGCCGGGACCGCCGCTGGTAGATGCAGGCCAAGCGGCCCGGTCCGACTCCCGCCGGGGCAAACCCGCCGCCCGGCTCGAGTGGCTGTTTGTGCCCGCTGAGCGGGCACGAACGGCCATTCGCCGTTGCGCACCCGGCAAGGCCCGGAACAGTGCGACCCGGGGCCGGTGGTGCTCCTGACGATCCCCGGGCCGCCCCGGGCCGGCACCACTCGATCGGGGGTGCGGTCCGCTCGCTACCCTCGGGCGCATGAAGGCGATCGTCGTCGAGCGGCCGGGGACCCCGGCGGAGCTGTCCTGGCTGGACGTGCCCGACCCGGCAATGGCCCCCGGCGAGGTGCTGATCGACGTCGCCGCCAGCGCGGTCAACCGGGCGGACCTGCTGCAGGCGGCAGGTCACTACCCGCCGCCGCCCGGCGCCCCGGACACGCTCGGCCTGGAGTGCTCCGGGGTGATCGCCCAGGTCGGCTCGGACGTGTCGGACTGGCGGCCGGGTGACCGGGTGTGCGCGCTGCTCGCCGGCGGTGGGTACGCCGAGAAGGTTGCGGTGCCCGCCGGACAGGTGCTGCCGGTGCCCGACGGCGTCGACCTGATCGAGGCGGCCGGGTTGCCGGAGGTCGTCTGCACCGTCTGGTCGAACCTGGTGATGACCGCCGGCCTTCGGGCCGGACAGATCCTGCTCGTGCACGGCGGCGGCTCCGGGATCGGCACCATGGCCATCCAGGTGGCCCGGCATCGCGGCGCCCGCGTGGCCGTCACCGCCTCCCGGGACGCGGTGCTGGCGGCCTGCCGCGGCCTGGGCGCCGACATCACGATCAACTACGCGGAGCAGGACTTCGTCGAGGCGCTGCTCGCGGCGACCGGCGGCCGGGGGGCCGACGTCATCCTGGACCCCATCGGCGCGAAGTACCTGGCCCGCAACATCTCCGCGCTCGCCGACGGGGGCCGGCTGGTGATCATCGGCCTGCAGGGCGGCACCAGGGCCGAGTTGGACATCAACGCGCTCATGCGCAAGCGGGCCGGCGTCATCGGCACCGCATTGAGGTCACGGCCGATCAGTGGGCCCGGATCCAAGTCGGAGATCGTCGATCAGATCCGGGCGCAGCTGTGGCCGTCGGTGGCGGCGGGGGCGATCCGGCCGGTGATCGACTCGGTGGTGCCGTTGCCGGAGGCGACGGCGGCACATGCCCGGCTGACCGGCGGCGGACACGTGGGCAAGATCGTGCTACGCGCCCCGACGGGTCACCGAGGCAACTGATGAACAAAGAACGAGATGCACACGAACGAAGTGGGAGTCGGACAATGAGCGAGTCACAGGGTCACCGGGTCGTGGTGATCGGCCCGGACGGGCAACCGGTCGGCTACGCCGACGTGCCCGGCAGCGACGGCAGGCGGGTCGGCGACGCGGAGGCGGCCGAGGGCGGCGACGGCCCGATCGACCCGGCGGACGCCATCGGCGAACCGGCGAAGGTCATGCGCATCGGCACGATGATCAAGCAGCTGCTCGAGGAGGTGCGGGCGGCGCCGCTGGACGAGGCCAGCCGGGCCCGGCTGATGCAGGTGCACCAGCGCTCGATCAGGGAGCTGGAGACCGGGCTGACCCCCGAGCTGCGGGACGAGCTCGAGCGGCTGTCGCTGCCGTTCACCGACGACACCGTGCCCTCCGAGGGTGAGTTGCGGATCGCCCAGGCCCAGCTGGTCGGCTGGCTGGAGGGCGTGTTCCACGGCCTGCAGGCGGCGCTGGTCGCCCAGCAGATGGCGGCCCGCACGCAACTGGAGCAGATGCGCCGCGGCCTGCCACCGGGCCATTCCGGCGCCGAGTCGGCCGCCGCGTCCGGTCCCGGGTCCGGCCAGTACCTCTGACTCCGGTCGGCGTGTCGTCGGGCCGGCACCGGCATCCACTCCGCCGGTGCGGCACCGTGGTCGGGTGGCGTCACCGACGGGAACGACCTTCGTGCGGCGGGTCCCGGGGATCCTGAGTTCCGGCCTGGTCCGGCTGCACGAACTGGCACTGATCGTGGTCGGCCTCGGGTTCGTGTTCGTCTCCACCGACGACGAGCTGGCCTACCTGGCGATCTGGGATCTGCTCGCCGTCCTGTATGTCGGTGTCGGCGCGCTCGTGCTCCGCCGGTCACGCAAGAATCCCCGGCCCATCACCGATGGCCCCGTCCTTGGGCGGTTCCGCTTCAACTTCCTGTTCGCGATCGTCGCCAGCCTGATCGGCTTCGTCGTCGCGATCGACATCGCCGTCTCGGACAATCCCGACGACTACACGCTGCTGCTCAATCTGCTCGGTGTGGTCGCGATGATCCTGTCCTGGATGCTGCTCCAGGCCGGGTACGCGCGCCGCTACGCGGGCATGTACCGGCGCGCCGGCGGACTGACGTTCCCGGACACCCCGGCGCCCTCGGCGGTCGACTTCCTCTATTTCGCCGTCACGATCGGCACGGCGTTCTCGGTGTCCGACGTGCTGGTCACCACCGCGCGGATGCGCTGGCATGTGCTGGTCCACTCGACCATCAGCTTCTTCTACAACGCCGCGGTCGTCGCCTTCGCGCTGAGCATGGTCGCCGGCCGCTGACGCGGCGACGATCCCATCCGGGACGAATATCCGTTTTGTCGGTGATCGCACCGCTGACACGATCATCCGATGACAACCACCGACCCGGCGACCGTGCCACCGGCGCCCGAGGCACCGCTGGCAGTGCGTGAGAAGCTGGCCGCCCTGCGGGTGTTCCACACCGGCCCGGGGGTCGTCGCCGCCGCGGCCGGGCCGGTGGCGCTGCTGACGTTTAGGCCACGTTGGTTGATCCCCCGGTACGCCATGGTCAGCTCGCCGCAGGGGGCCCGTGACGTCCTCGGCCGGACGGACGGCGCGTTCGACAAGCAGCACATCGTGCACCGGCAGAGCCAGGCCTTCGGCCGCAACGTGTTCAACCTGCCGCACGACCCCTGGGTGGGCCGTCGGCGCCTGCTGCAGCCGCTGTTCACCCGCCGGCACGTGGCCACCTTCGCCGGTCACATGGCCGGGTCGGCGGACGTCCTGGCCGACGAGTGGATCGGTCGCGGCACCGTGGACCTGGACGAGCAGACCCGGCGGCTCTCCCTGCGGGTGATCGGCCATTCGGTGTTCGGTCTCGACCTGGGCGAGCGGGCGGAGCAGCTCGGGCCGCCGGTCAAGGGCGTGCTCACCTGGCTCACCGGACGGACACGGCGTCCGGTGCGGGCACCCGGTTGGCTGCCCACCCCGGCACGGCGCCGGATGCGGACCTCGCTCACCACCATCCGGGCCGTCATCGGCGAGGCAATCGCAGCCGCCCGCGCCGACCCGGACAGCGAAGCCGAGTTGATCAAGCTGCTGCTGGCGGCGACCGATCCGGACACCGGCGAACGGCTGTCCGACGAGCAGATCAGGGACGAGCTGTTCGTCTTCCTGATCGCCGGGCACGACACGACCTCCACCACCCTGGCCTACAGCCTGTGGACGCTCGGCCGGGACGCCGACCTGCAGGACCGGGTCGCCCGGGAGGTCGCCGAACTGGGCGATCGCCCCCTGACGGTCGACGACCTGTCCGGGCTCCCGCTCACCATGCGGGTCATTCACGAGGCCCTGCGGCTCTGCCCGCCGGCCCCGATCATCGTGCGCTCGGCGATGCGGGACACCGTCGTGGACGGTCACCTGATCCCGGCGGGCACCCAGGTGATCGTCGGGGCCTACGTCATGCATCACGATCCCGCACTGTGGCCCGATCCGGAGCGGTTCGACCCCGATCGGTTCCTCTCGACCCGGTTGACCGGCAACGACCGGTGGCGGTACCTGCCGTTCGGAGCCGGTCCGCGGTCCTGCATCGGCGATCACTTCGCCATGCTGGAGGCCACGCTCGGACTGGCCACCGTCATCGGCAAGGCCCGGATCGAGTCGCTGGACGAGGACTTCCCGATCGGGCTGCCGTTCACGCTCACCGCCGGGGGCCCGGTTCCGGCCCGCATCACAGCCCGCCGCTGAGTCAGAGTGACCGTTCGTGGTCCGGGATCTGCGCCTCGTCCGGCCCGGGCCCGCGCACCGGGACGCGGCCGGCCATCAGCGGAGTCGCCTCGTCCCAGACGGTTCCCGACGCGATGTCGGCCCGGCGCCGGGCGATGCCGGACAGCGTCTCCAACACGACCCGGTTGCCGAGCATCGCGGTGATGTCCGCATGGTCGTAGGGCGGCGCGACCTCGACGATCTCGAGTCCGACCAACGGCACCTCGCGGCCGATCCGCCGGACCGCGCCCAGCAGCTCCCGCGCGGTCAGCCCGCCCGGCTCGGGAGTGCCGGTGCCCGGCGCCGCGGCGGGGTCGCACACGTCGATGTCCACCGACAGGTAGACCCCGTCGGTGTCCTGGACGGCAATGGCCATCGCCTCGCTCAGCACCTCGTCCAGGCCGCGGCGGCCGATCTCGGCCATCTCGTAGCAGCGCATGCCCCGCTCGGCCATCCACTGCAGTTCCGGCGGCTCGGGCCAGTAGCCGCGCAGCCCGATCTGCAGGAACCTCTCGCCGCGGACGGCTCCGGATTCGATGACCCGGCGCATCGGCAGGCCGTGCCCGTACAGCGATCCGAACTGGATGTTGCCGGTGTCGGCGTGCGCGTCGAAGTGGATGACCGAGATCCGGCCATACCCGAAATGCTCGGCCAGCGCGGTGATGTCGGGTTGGGCGACGGTGTGGTCGCCGCCCAGGACGACGGGGATCTTGCCGGCCCGGAGCAGGGTCAGCACGGCCGTCCGCAGGTTGGCCAGCGACCGCTCGGTCTCGGTCGGTGCCATCTCCACGTCGCCGGCGTCCACCACACCCAGCAGCGGATCCACCCGCAGCGACAGGTGCGGCCGGGAACCGGTGTGCTCGGAATAGTCGCAACTGCGCAACGCCATCGGCCCCATCCGGGCGCCGGACCGGTACGAGGTGCCCGAGTCGTAGGGCGCACCCAGGATGACGGCCACCGCGTCGGAATAGGTCGCCGGGTCGTCCAGGTCGCAGCGGGGCACGCCGGTGAAGGTGACGTCCGGTCCGTACATGGAGCCGTATCTGACCATGCGTCGATTCTCCCCTGCGGCCACGGCCGGGACACGATCCGAACCTCGTCCGAAGCCGCCATGATGGTGCCCAGGCCGCCGCGGCCGACCACACCGATACCTGAGGAACCCGATGACCGCCACCGTGCCGACCGAGAAGTCACCCGCCGACCACCTGTGGATGCACTTCACCCGAATGTCGTCCTACGCGGGCAAGCCGGTGCCGACGATCGAGCGCGGCGAGGGCTGCTACATCTGGGACACCGACGGTCGGCGATACCTGGACGCCCTGTCCGGACTGTTCGTGGTGCAGGCCGGACACGGCCGCGAGGAACTGGCCCAGGCCGCGGCCGCGCAGGCCCGCAAGCTGGCGTTCTTCCCGGTCTGGTCGTACGCGCACCCCACGGCCGTCGAGCTGGCCGACCGGTTGGCCGCGGCCGCGCCCGGTGACCTGAACAAGGTGTTCTTCTCCACCGGCGGCGGCGAGTCGGTGGAGACGGCCTGGAAGGTCGCCAAGCAGTACTTCAGGTTGACCGGCCGTCCCGGCAAGTACAAGGTGATCAGCCGGGCCATCGCCTACCACGGCACCACCCAGGGTGCGCTCTCGATCACCGGGGTGCCGCCGTTCAAGGCACCGTTCGAGCCGCTCGTGCCCGGGTCGGTGCGGGTGCCCAACACCAACTTCTACCGAGCCCCGGAGTTCGTCGCCGACGATGAGAAGGCCTTCGGGCGCTGGGCCGCCGACCAGGTCGAGCAGGCCATCCTGATGGAGGGTCCGGACACCGTCGCCGCGGTGTTCGTCGAGCCGGTGCAGAACGCCGGCGGCTGCTTCCCGCCGCCGCCCGGGTACTTCGAACGGCTCCGGGAGATCTGCGACACCCACGACGTCCTGCTCGTCTCCGACGAGGTGATCTGCGCCTACGGTCGCCTGGGCACCATGTTCGGCGCGCAGAAGTTCGGCTACCAGCCGGACATCATCACCTCGGCGAAGGGCCTGACGTCCGGCTACTCGCCGCTGGGCGCGGCGATCATCTCCGACCGGATCTTCGAACCCTTCGGCACCGGCGACACCACCTTCGCCCACGGCTACACGTTCGGCGGGCACCCGGTGTCCTGCGCCGTCGCGCTGGCCAACCTGGACATCTTCGAGTCCGAGGACCTGCCGGGCAACGTGCTGCGCCGGGAGGCCGACTTCCGCGCGACGCTGCGCAAGCTGCTGGACCTGCCGATCGTCGGCGACGTCCGCGGCGACGGCTTCTTCTTCGGCATCGAGTTGGTCAAGGACAAGGCCACCAAGCAGACGTTCACCGCGCAGGAGAGCGAGCGGATCCTGCGCGGTTTCGTCTCCCCGGCGCTGTTCGAGCGCGGCCTGTACTGCCGGGCCGACGACCGGGGCGACACCGTCGTGCAGGTGGCGCCGCCGCTGATCAGCGACCAGGCCGTGTTCGACGAGATCGAATCGGTCTTGCGGTCGGTGTTCACCGACGCCTGGGCGCTGCTGTAG